>JAYUQI010000111.1:0-3992 GCA_043756805.1 Sphingomonas sp. | reverse complement strand
GCTCCTGCGTTGGCCCGCCCGCCAGCCGGTCAAGCTGGACATAATCGGTCTTGAAGATCAGTTCGACATTGGAAGCGAGGTCAAGGTCGGTGTTCATTTCCTCGGTTGTCTGGCTGCGGTTTGTCGAGACATAGCCGATCGTGCTCTGAACCTTGGCCTCGATGCCCCACGGCCCGAACTTCGCGCCCGCCGAGGCGTCGGTTGAGGTTCGCGTATCGAAACTCGACCCGACATCGGATGCGGCGGCTGATCGTGTGTCGATATGGAATCGCATCGATGCGCTCAGCCGTCCGCTTTCGATCACGATCCGCTGCATGCCCATCATCACCATTGTCGAGAGCATTTGCTGACGGTTTTTGGCAATGGCCGTCCGCGCCAGCGGCACGAGGTTTTCAGGATCGCCTGCCGATGGCGCGGTATCGTCGGGTCCCATGCCGAAGGCGGCTTTCAGCGCCGCCGGTGTCGGCATCGACGCGCCAGCGATGAGGCGCAGCCGGGTCGAGGCATCGCGCTCGGCCTGAAGTTCCTTCTTTTCTTCGGCGGACATGCCCGGCTCGGGTTTCAGATCCTCGTCGCCCTGAACGACAAACGATCCCGGAAAGCGCTCGGCCAGCCACGCGCGCGCGCCGCTGATCCCGACATTGGCATCGGCAAAGCCGTCGAGTGTGTTCGAGACATTCTGGATGAGCTCGATGTAGCTGGCGAGCTGTTGCTGGTTCGAATCGTTCATCGCCTTGAACACGCCGTTGATCAGTTCGGTCACGAAGCGGGGAAAGCTGACGGCCTCGAGGATCGCTTTCGTCGTGCCCGCCACCTTGTCGGCGGCGACTCCGGAAAAGTCGCTGCCTGCGTTCATCGCCTGCGCGACGGGCAGTCGATGTTGTGGCTTTTCGATGTCGGTGGCCAGCGCCCGCGCGCTATCGGCAATGCGCACGACCGATCCGGCGATGGCCTTTTTTGTGTCCGGATCAAGCGTATGAAAATCGGCGCTGGCGCTCAGCAGGGCTTTGACGGCGGCGCGAACGTCGGGCGAAGGCGCGGTTTCGGTGGCGGGCGCGGGCATCGTCAGCCCGCCAGCGCTGCCCAAGGCGAGGCTGGCAGTGCGCGCACCGGGGCACCCGCTTGTGACAAACCGCCACCCGTCTCGCCAATCGCCAGCGCAGCTTCCATCCAGTCGACGGCGGCCGGGATCACCGGATGGTCGAGCGCGACGAGCAGCGCCGCTGCATTTTCCAGGTGCGGCGCGGCATCGGCAAGCCAGGCGAGCACTGTTGTTCCCGCACGTCCGCGCCGGACAAACAATCGCGGATCGGGCCGCCGCGTCCGGCTCATCCGGTCGATCCCTGCAATCGTCCCCCACACGTCACGCGCGCCAAACGCCCCCCTCAGGTCGAGATGCCCGAGGATCGCCAGCGCCGCTTTCAGTGACGCCACGATTTCCTGCGCGACAAAAACCGTGATCCCGCCGCCGCCCTCGACAATGGTTTCCATCATCCGCGTCGCGGTGCTGCGAACGCGGGTTTGCTGCGCGATGCCGCCATAGTTCACATTGGTGGCCAGTTCGTCGAGTTTGTACAGTGCCTCACAGAGATCGAGCATCAGGTCATCGAAGGGCCCGCCGAACAGCCGTGCAAAAACCTGCCCGCGTTCATCGGCGGTCGCGCGGTCGTTCCGGCTGCGCCAGAAGTCGGCAATCAGCGGCGCGGCGCCACCAAGATCGATCGACAGACCACCCCCGCCGCGCGCCAATCCGCTCAGCTGTTCGACCACCGGCACGACGCCCGCTGATTCAAGTTCGCTTGCGAGATACAGGCTGGCAATCGCGCGCATCTGCGCCTGGTCGATTGCGCTGTGCAGCGATGGCGGCAGATCGATGTCGCCCAGCTCGTCGAGGCCGACAGCAAACGCCTGTGCCGCGCCGAGCAGCGACTGCGATTTGCGTAGCGCGCTGTCGAGCATCCGGTCGCCCGCCGCACTTGCATCGGGCGGGCGCGCGGTCATGGGGTCGCTGGTGCTTTGGCGTTCGGATTATAGGGCATTGAATTGCCTTGGATCGTCGCCATCATTTCGGGTGTCGCCATTTTATCCATTGGCAGATAATCGCTCTTGAAATTGACACGGACTTCGCCGGTCAAATTTGCTTTGACCTCGGCCTTGCTCTCGCTGGTTTCGTCAAGCGCGGAACCGACTGTGGCGACATGGCTTTGTTCGTTTTCGTTGGTCATGCTGGCATCGACGGGTGACATCCAGCCGCCGTAACTCGCACTAACCGTGTTTTTGTTGCGCGATGATTCTGTATCGCTCATCTGCGCTGTAAACTTGCGTTTGGCCGTGTCGGTGGCGCGCATCGAGAAGATGACTTTGGCATTGATGCTGCCGTCGGTGATCACGATGCGGTTGATGCCCAGCATGACCATCGAGGCAAGCATCTGTTGCCGCGACTTGGCCATTTGTTGTCGCGCGGCGGTGACGATCTTCAGTTCCGCTTGAGGATCGCTGATGTCCTTGATCGGGGGGATGCCGAGATCGCGACTGATTTCGGCAAGCCGGACCTCGGGATTATCACCGGTCGCTGTCAGCACGGCTGGTGGTGCCGGTGCCGGGTCGCCTTCGGTAAGGCTATCCGACTGCCCGCCAGGCTGGATTTGAAGAACATCGGGATATTTCTCCGCGAGCCAATCGCGACCGGCAGACGTGCTGATATTGTCATTGGCGAAATCACCGACAGTCTTGGCCACATTGGCAATCAGCTCCCCATAAGCGCGCATTTGTTCGATCGAGCTTTCGACAATCGCTTGAAACACATTCTTGATGAGGCCACCGACGAACTTGGGAAAATCGACCTTTTGAACCATATCGCCGAACATCTGCACGCCTTCGCGCCCAGCGTTGGCCTTGAAACCGACTTGGCCTGGCGAGCTGTCCGCCACCGCATTCATCCGCGTGATTGCTTCATCATCAGCAAGCGCGCGCGCTGGGGCAGGTAGGGGCGCTTGTTGTGTCGTTTCGGTCACGATCCCGTTCGGATCGGCGATATAGGCCATGACCTTGACCATGTTGGCCGCCAGTTCGCGGCGCTCGGCATCGGGGAGGCCATTGAAGTTGGGGATGTTCTGCAAGAGCTGCTGAACCTGCGGGCGGACGGCGGCCAGCGCCTGCGGTGTTGTCCAGGGCGATGGAGATGGCGGTTGCTGCGCGCGCGTTGGTGCGGTTCCGACCATGATCTCAGACCGCCGGTGCAGCAGCGGGCGCTGCCGCGCCATTTGTCACCGGCGCGGGCGCGTTTCTCGCCGACGGCACGACATTGGGATCGACCGGCGTCGAATTGCCCTGAATTGCCGCAATCATCCCCGGCGTCGCCATCTTGTCGAGCGGCAGATAGTCGCTCTTGAAATTGACCTCGACGGCACCAGTCAAGTTGACGCGTGTCTGCAGCGTTGCTTCGCTGGCTTCGGAGGCAGTGCTCGAAGCCGTGACAACCGGCTTGTCTTCGAACTTGTAGGTGCCCTTAGAATAATAATCGGCATTATAACTATATTGACCGTCGTCCTGGCCCCACTTGCCTTTTGAATCGACCTTGTCGCTTGTTTCGTTGGTTTCCTCACCCGTTCGCGTCGTTTGCAGATTGCCATAGCGGTCGCGGGCATAATCCTGCGCCTGAGCAGAGCGCCGCTTTTTGGAACTATCGGTCGCTTTGAAATCATACATGATCTTGGCGCTGATTTTGCCGTCGGTGATGACGATGCGGTTGATTCCCATCAGAACCATCGATGCCATCAATTGCTGGCGCTGTTTGGCGAGTTGCATGCGCGCTGCCATGACCAGCGCCTTTTCGACATTCTCGTCGCTGAGGTCCATCGACTTCATGACATTGCCATCTTCGAATTGCATCGAATTCATGCGTTTCAACGCGACGGATTCATCGACACCTTCGCGCAATTGCAGCCGTGGTCCAGGGCTGTCGCTCATGTCATCTTCACCGATTTCGAACA
>JAYUQI010000110.1:0-3997 GCA_043756805.1 Sphingomonas sp. | reverse complement strand
AAGATGCAGCGTGAGCGCGCGCGGATCGGCGGCACCAAGGGGATTGTGACGTATGATTGGGCACCTGATGGCAAGTCGTTGCTCGTGCCGCTCGATGGTGACCTGTTTGTGGCAACGCTGGATGGAGCGACAAAGCGGCTGACCAATACCCCGCAGGGCGAGCTTGATGCGACGGTGAGCCCCAAGGGCGGGTACGTATCGTTCGTTCGCGATCAAAACCTGTTCGTCGTCGACACGATCAGCAGCACCGAGCGTCGCCTGACGCGCGATGGCGGCAGCACGCTCAGCTGGGGCGTTGCCGAGTTCGTTGCGCAGGAAGAAATGGATCGGACGCGGGGCCATTGGTGGTCACCCGATGACAGCCGGATTGCGGTCGCGCGCGTCGATGAATCGGGCGTCGCCATCGTCAGCCGTGCGGCGATTGGGGCGGAAGGGACGCAGGTGTTCGATCAACGCTATCCGCGCGCGGGTGCGGCCAATGCCGTGGTCGATCTTTATGTCATGAAGAATGACGGTGGGGGGATCGTTAAAGTCGATCTGGGCAAGAACCCCGATGTCTATCTGGCGCGCGTTGATTGGGCGGCGGATGGCAAGACGCTCTTTGTGCAGCGCCAGAGCCGTGACCAGAAGACGCTCGATCTGCTGCGTGTTGACCCTGTGACGGGGGCTTCATCGGTGGTTTTTAGCGAAACGTCGAAGACATGGTTGAACCTGCAAGGCAATTTCCGCGCGCTGAAGGACGGTCGCATCCTGTGGTCGTCGGAACGCGATGGGTTTTCGCACCTTTACCTGTGGCAGGCGGCCAAGTGGACGCAGCTGACCAAAGGCGCGTGGAATGTCCGCGACGTTATTGGTGTCAACGAAGATGCAGGGCTTGTCACTTTTACGGGGAACCGCGAGACACCGCTCGAACAGAATATTTATCGCCTCCCGCTATCAGGCGGTTCGACCGCGACACTGGGTGAAGCAGGATGGTGGAACACCGCCAAGATGAACCGCGATGCCAGTCGCATGATCGTGTCGCGGTCGAACCCGGTGCAGCCCGACCAGAGCTATCTTGCCGATGCCGAAGGCAAGCGATTAAGCTGGATCGAGGAAAATAGCGTCACCGACAATCATCCCTATGCGCCTTTCATGGCCGCGCATGTGAAGCCCGAATTCGGCACGTTGAAGGCTGTAGACGGCACTGTGCTTCACTATAAGATTCTGAAGCCGACGCTGGCGGAAGGGCAGAAAGCGCCGGTCTTTGTCCAGGCCTATGGCGGTCCCGGTGCGGGTCGGCAGGTGCTGGGCAATTGGGGCGGGGCGCTTCAGCAATATCTGGTGCGGCACGGTTGGGTGGTGTTTTCGATCGATGGTCGCGGGACACCGGATCGGGGCAAAGTCTTTGAAGATGCGATTTACCGGTCGATGTCGGGCGTTGAAGTCGACGACCAGCTAATCGGCGTCAACTGGCTCAAGAAACAGGCGTTCGTCGATCCGAAAAAGATCGCAGTCTATGGCTGGTCTTATGGCGGTTATATGACGCTGCGCCTGCTCCAGCGCGCGCCGGGGGTGTTTGCGGCGGGCGTTTCGGGTGCGCCGGTGACCAATTGGGAGCTTTATGACACGCATTACACCGAGCGTTACATGGGAACGCCGCACGTCGATGGCGCCGCCTACAAGAAATCCAGCGCGCTGGAGACCGCAACCACGATGTCGGACCCGCTGTTGCTGATCCATGGGATGGCCGATGACAATGTCGTCTTTGAAAACACGACGGCATTGATGGCCAAGCTGCAGGGGGCGGCCAAGCCGTTCGAGACGATGGTGTATCCGGGCCAGACGCACCGTGTTGCGGGCCCGGGGGTGAGTGTTCATCTGTGGCGGACGATCCTGAATTTCCTTGATCGCACGGTAAAGTCCAAGTCCGCCGAGGCTGGACAGTAACAATTTGCGCGCTATGCCGCAGCGCAGCAGGAGTTTGAAATATGGGTTACCGGATCGTGGTCGCAGGCGCGACCGGCAATGTCGGACGCGAGATGCTCAATATATTGGCGGAACGTCAGTTTCCGGCGGACGAGATTGCTGTGCTCGCGTCGTCGCGGAGCCAGGGTCTGACCGTTGACTACGGTGACAGCGGCAAGACGCTGAAAGTCCAAAACATCGACAATTTCGATCCGGCGGGTTGGGATATGGCGTTGTTTGCCATTGGATCGACTGCAACCAAAATCCATGCGCCGCGCTTTGCCGCGGCGGGCTGCACCGTGATCGATAATTCGTCGCTTTATCGCATGGATCCCGATGTTCCGCTCATTGTGCCCGAAGTGAATCCCGAAGCAATCAGCGGCTATCGCAAGAAGAATATCATTGCGAACCCGAACTGCTCGACCGCGCAGATGGTCGTCGCGCTGAAGCCACTGCACGATTATGCCGTGATCAAGCGTGTCGTCGTTGCGACCTATCAGTCGGTGTCGGGCGCGGGCAAGGAAGGCATGGACGAACTGTTCGAGCAATCGCGCAACATCTTTGTCGGTGACAGCGCGGAAGCCAAAAAGTTCACCAAGCAGATCGCGTTCAACGTGATCCCGCATATCGATGATTTCCTCGACGATGGATCGACCAAGGAAGAATGGAAGATGGTCGTCGAAACCAAGAAAATTCTCGATCCCAAGATCAAGGTGAGTGCGACATGCGTACGCGTACCCGTCTTCGTCGGCCATTCGGAAGCGATCAACATCGAATTCGAACGCGAGATTTCGGCGAAGAAAGCGCAGTCGATCCTGCGCGAGGCGCCGGGCATCATGCTCGTCGACAAGCGCGAAGACGGCGGATACGTTACCCCAGTCGAATGCGTCGGCGACTATGCGACGTTCATCAGTCGCGTGCGCGAAGACCCGACAGTCGATAGCGGGCTGTCGCTGTGGTGCGTGTCTGACAATTTGCGCAAGGGCGCAGCGCTGAATGCCGTGCAGATCGCGGAATTGCTCGGGCGGCGGCACTTGAAGAAGGCAGCTTGAGTAATTGATAGCATAGTGCTATCATGGCCTATGGCTCAGGCTCTTATCCGCAATCTCGACGACAAGGTGCTCGACGCCTATCGATCACGCGCATCGGAGAACGGTCGCTCCCTTGAGGCGGAGTTACGGGAGACGTTGACCGTCGGCGCAAAACTTACACCTGCCGAGCGTGTGCAATTGTCGAAGCGATTGCGTGCCTTGACGACGACTGACGGCCCATTGACTGACAGCACTGCCATCATTCGATGGTATCGCGAAACAAACGGTGGACGGTGGGCCGATGAAACTGACGATCGACACCAGCGTCGCGCTTAAGCTGATACTCGATGAGCCGGGGTCGGATGCGGCCGAAGCGCTTGTTGAAGGCGACGCTACGCTCATCGCGCCGGATTTGATCCACGCAGAGATGGCGAACGCGCTTTGGGCCAATGCGCTCAGCAAACGGATAGAACCCGCGCAGGCTCAGGCGCTTGTTTCGGTTTGGCAACCGTTGCTCGATACATATTATCCGGTTGCAGGCTTGACGGAAGACGCACTGCGTCTTGCGCTTGCGCTGAACCACGCCATTTACGATTGCTTGTTTCTGGCTTTGGCGATTCGCGAGGACGCCATGCTTGTCACTGCCGATACTAAATTTCTGAAGCTCATCGAAGGAACGCCGTACGCGGTTCATGCAAGGGCGCTGTCATGAAGGGCAGCACTTGGCATTTTACCTCGTTCGACGGCACTGATCTCGCGTATCGTGAGATCGGCGAGGGACGTCCGCTTGTCCTCCTCCACGGCTATTTCTCCGATGCTGAGACCAACTGGATCAAATATGGCCATGCGGCGGTGCTGGCCGAGGCGGGGTTTCGCGTCATCATGCCCGATCTGCGCGCGCATGGGGACAGTGCGAAGCCGCATGATGCTGCCAGTTATCCAAAGGACGTGCTGGCGGATGATGGTTTTGCGCTGATCGCGCATCTGGGGCTGACCGATTATGATCTTGGCGGTTACTC
>JAYUQI010000109.1:0-31478 GCA_043756805.1 Sphingomonas sp. | reverse complement strand
CAGTTACGAGTCCACCTACACTTCTGTGGACCAATATTTCAAATGGTCGCGCGATCACGGACGTCATGCTGCGCAACAATTTGTGCAGCATTATCGGCCCAGCGGCGGATCAGGCGGATGGTGCCGGTGACTTCAATACGCGAGATTGCGGCGCGTCCGGTGTCAAGGATCAGGGCGGCGCTGATGGTGTCGGCATGGCGTTCGATCGCATCGGCGAGGGTGTGGAGGGCTGATGTCCGATCCACCAACGCCCAAGCCGTTTGTTTGGCACGCAGCGTTGCGGCGAGCGTCTCTATCGCCGCCGCATCAAGTGGAACGATTTTATAGTCTTCTTGGCCGGTGCGGGGGTTGCGGACTTTCACTTTTGCCTCTCCCACGCATCGACGATCTCGTCGCCGCTCGCAAACCACGCGCCGCGCTTTTGCAGGTCGGACAGCAGCCCTTCGAACGCATCGATCCGGTAAGCTAGTCCCATGATATAAGGCGTGATGTGCAGCGGCAGCATCCGGCCGCCCGCCTCTTGTTCAAGCCAGTCATAAGCATCGAGCATTTGCTGTGCATAGTTGTCTGCCGAGTGCTGCTGCACCGTGATGATCTGGCGATCACTAAGTTCGTGGTTGAGAGGCAAGTTGATGAGGCTGTTTTCGAAACGGTAAGGCAGTTCGTCATTCACCCAGTCGCAGCAATAGCGGATGCCAGCTTCTTTAAGCAGACGCGGCGTATTCCAGCTTTGCGAGCGAGCGATGGACAGCCAGCCCGTCGGTCGCGTGCCGCTAACGCGTTCGAGCGTGTCGAGTGATGTCGTGATTAGCGCACGTTCGTCGTCTTCGGGCAGGCCGCTGGCAATCGTGCCGTTCATGTCGGTCGAATGCGCAACGATCTCATGGCCCGCCGCCACAATGTCGGCAATGACCGAGGGGTAGCGGTCGGCAATCGCGCTGTTGGTGGCGACCGAGACCCGCACGCCAGCTTTCGCAAAGGCATCGAGCAGCCGGTAAAAGCCGATCCGCGTGCCATAGTCGCGTGCTGTGTAGTGTCGGTAATCGGGATAGGCCGTCTGCATATGCCCCGGCGCGCGGAACGGCGTATCGCTGGGCGTCAGCGGAAAATATTCGAGGCTGACGCACACCCAGACCGCGACTTGCGCACTGCCCGGCCATGTGACGGGTTTGCGGTCCTTGATCGCTGACCACGGATAGATGTCGTGGTCATAGCCATGGTGGCGTTTCGGATAGTCGAGATAGGCGGGGTCAAGCGTCATTGCTGCGCCCGCCACACATCGACAATGTCGCCAGCAGTGGTCAGCCAGCCACGACCATCCGCCGCAATCTCGCGCAAAGCCTCTTCGAACGGGCCAATCCGGTGCGGCTGTCCGATCAGATAGGCATGCAGAGGGATGCACATGACGGTGCCGCCCTCATTGGCCAGCCGACGATACTGCCGGACGAGTGCATCGGCATAGTCGCGGGGGCTCATATTGTAGACGAAGAAGCCATAATGATCGTTGACCTCAAGGCTATAGGGCATCGAGATCAGGTCGCCGGTTTTGGTCTTCACCCGCTGCGGCTGGTCGTCATGATAAAGGTCGCACGTGTAATCAAGGCCGTAGTCGGCGATCAAGTCGAGCGTGTTTTCCGTGTGGGTCAGCGCAGGCGCGAGCCAGCCACGGATCGTCTGCCCGGTGGCGTCGCGGACAGTTCTGATCGAGTCTTCAATGATGGCGCGCTCCTGCGCCTCGTCCATGTCATAGGCATAGCGGGTGTTATAAATGCCGTGCGAGAAGAACTCCCAGCCGCGCGCATTGGCATCGGCGACGACGTCGGGGTGGTGCTGGCACAAGGCGACCGACAGGCTGACCGATCCCGGGAAGCCGTGCCGCGTCATGACATCGGCCATGCGCCAGTGCGACACGCGGTTGCTGTGATCGCGGTGGCTGTAGCCGACGACGTCGGGATGCGGCTTCGTCCATGCCGTGCGGCGTGCGTGCGGCGGCGGGTCAAGTTCGTAAAATTCGAGGTTGGGCGCGACCCAGACAGCCACCGACTTGCCCCCCGGCCAGACGACCGGCCGCCGCGCGCGATATGCGGCAAATTCATAAAGCTCGGGGTCGGATTTCACGGCGTGTCGAGCCAGTCGATCACCACCTGCACCGGCTCGACATCGGCATATTTGAGCTGAAGATCGGTCAGGTTGGCGAAATGATAGCTTTCGTGCTTGTCCGCACAGGTCTCAATGGGAACGATGGTTCGATAGCCGTGCGACAGGGCATCGACAGCCGTGGCACGGACGCAGCCCGACGTGCTGCCGCCGGTGACGATCACGGTATCAACGCGCTGGGCGACGAGATAACTGGCGAGCGGGGTTTCGAAAAAAGCGCTCGGCATGCGTTTTGTGAACTGCATATCGTCTGCGTGGATGTCGCAACGCGGATCATAGGCGTGCCGCTCCGACTCATATTTGATATTCTGGAGCGAGTCGGGCGTATCAGTACGCGTTCCCCAGACGCCCGCGTCGGCGGCATTGTCCCTATATCCAACGCGACTCCAGATGACGGGCATGCCCTTGGCGCGGGCGAGGCGCGCGATGGTGTTGACGTGTTCAATCTGGCGCGGATCGGTTTCATAGGCGGTCCTGAACGCCTCAATATCGGTATAGGCACGCTGGAAATCGACATTCATGATCGCGAGTTTTTGGCCGAACCCGAACTTTGCGCGCGCCGGATTGGCCATGACATCGGCGAAAATTTCGCGTGCTGTGCGGTTGTCTTCGATCATCTTGGTGCCGATAGTCGTCATTATTCTATGATGCGATAGCGATTGGGGGTTGTCGAGATGAATTTGTCCGGACAAATTACGCCGGTGATAACACGGCATTTCATCGATTGCGGCCAGACATCAGGCGGGCGCCGGGTGCATTACCGCCGCTGTGGCAAGGGGCCGCCGCTGCTGATGGTGCATCAATCGCCGCGGTCTTCGGCGGAATATGAAGCGCTGATGCTGACTTGGGGCGAATATTTTACGTGCATCGCGCCCGATTCGCCGGGGTTCGGCCAGTCCGAACCGTTGCCCGGAACACCAGAGATTGATGATTTTGCCGATGCCACGGTTGCACTGCTCGATGCGCTCGGTATTGTTCGATGCGCCGCTTATGGCTTTCATTCGGGCGGAATCATCCTTGTGACCGCGATGCGGCGGCATCCGGCCCGGTTCACCTGTCTGGCAATCGGCGGCTATGCGATCTGGACGCCGGAGGAGATGGCACTCTTTGGCGAGGCCTATTTGCCACCTTTCGTCCCGTCCGATTATGGCGAGCATTTGACCTGGCTTTGGAACCGCGTGCTCGAGCAGAGCTGGTTTTTTCCCTGGTTCGATGTCCGCGATGACGCGCGGTTGAGCGTGGCGCATGATGATCCCTCGCGCGCACATGCCGTCATCATGGATATGCTCGACGCTGGCGATGCTTATCGGGCGGGCTATGGCGCCGTGTTGCGCGCGCCGCGCGATATTCCGCCGCCCGATGCCGAAACGCCGCCGGTGCTGATCACGGCCTATGACGGCGATCCTTTGCAGGCGCACATTGATCGGCTGGGCGCGATGCCGGCAAACTGGCAAGCGCGGAAAGTGAGTACCCCGACCGCGCATCATGCCGCCAGTCTGGCGTTTCTCCAGGCGCGGCCAACATCTGCCATCGGCGCGTTACCAACGGTCGACGATGAGGGGTTTGCACATGTCAAAACCGACGCGTTCGAGGGCCTGATTCACTGGCGCGGGACGCACAAGGCAAGCCGGATGGTGGTCCACGCGCCGGGCGGCGAAGTGTCGGTCGCGCGTGCGCTTGCAATCGACCTTCCGGGGCACGGCCTATCGAGCGACTGGATTGGCGACGCGCCTACAACGATCGAGCCGTGGCGCGTCCTGCTCGGCGCGTGCCGGACGCATTTTGGCGTGAAAGTGATTGCCGGACAGGGATGGAGCGCCGCGCTGAGCGATCGTGCAGCCCCGCGCCCGTCGCCTGAGATTGCCGAGCGGCTGATCCCCGACCTGACACCCGACCGTTTCGGCAATTACCTGACGCGCGCGTGGAGCGTTGCGCGGGCATCACGGCTTTTCGATCCGTGGTTCGTGGCCAATGCTGCCCATGCGATCACGGTCGATCCCGTGGCGCTGGCTCCCGCCGCCATCGCGCGCGATACCCGGGCGTTGCTTCGCGCGCGGGCGGGACGGGCTCTTATGAAAGCATTGTCGCAAGGAGAAGACTGATGGGAATTCGCGAGGATATGCCATTGCTGGCGCGGCACGAGGGGGTGTGGGATGGAACCTACACCTATTTCAACGCCGCGAACGAAAAGATCGACGAGCATCAATCGCGTTTGCTGTGCCGTTTTCCCGATCATGGGCCTTCGCCCTATCACCAGACCAACTGGTATACTTGGGCTGACGGACGGAGCGAAACGCGCGATTTTCCCGCCGATTATCGCGACAAGCGCGTGTGGTGGGACAATGATCTGATCCAGGGATCGGCATGGGAAGTGGGGCAGGACACCAATGCCCGCTCTGTGATGCTTTATTGGCAGCGGACCGGCGATCCGTCGCTGTATCTTTACGAAATGATCCAGCTTGCGGATTCGGGCGTTGACCGATGCCGGACGTGGCACTGGATCCGCAATGGCCTGCTCGAGACGCGGACGGCAATTCAGGAGAAGCTCGTTACCCGCGACTGGCGCGCGATTGAAGCGGAGATGGCGGCTGGCTGATCCGCGCACTCTTTTTGCCAAGATTTGGGATGCGCATGTCGTTGCCGATCTGGCGAACGATAATGCCTTGATCGCGATTGACCGCGTGTTTCTGCACGAGCGAACCGGCGCGTCGGCGCTCACGTCGATGGCGGCAACGGGGCGTGCGGTGGTCGATCCGGCTCGGGTATTTGCGGTAATGGATCATATCGTCGACACGCGGCCCGGGCGGCGCGACGAAACACTGATGCCCGGCGGACAGGCATTTATTACCGAGACGCGCGCAGCCTGCGCAGCGGCGGGGATCACGTTATTTGATGTGAATGATCGCGACCAGGGGATTGTCCACGTCATTTCACCCGAGCTTGGCATCGTCCTGCCGGGGCTGACGCTGGTTGCGCCCGACAGTCACACCTGCACGCAGGGGGCGTTTGGCGCGCTGGCATGGGGCATCGGGTCGTCCGAAGCCGAACATGCGATGGCAACGGGGACACTGCGGATCGCGCAGCCCCGGACGATGCGTGTGACTTTTGCGCGGGCATTGCGCGCGGGCGTGACGGCGAAGGATATGATCCTGCATCTGATCGCGGCCTATGGCGCCGGTGGCGGGTGCGGCTGTGTAATCGAGTTCGCAGGTGATGCCGTGACTGCGCTCGACATCGAAGCGCGGATGACGCTGTGCAATATGGCGACAGAGTTTGCGGCGATGACAGGGATGATCGCGCCCGATGCGGTGACGTGGGCGTATCTGAAGGGGCGACGATATGCGCCTGCGCCGTTGCCGGATTGGTCCGATTTGCGAAGCGATGACAGCGCGACGTTTGACGCAGAAATCCACATCGACGCAGGCATCATCAAGCCGATGGTAAGCTGGGGCACGTCGCCCGAACAGAGCATTGGCATCGATGGCGTGGTGCCGCAGGGGCCACAGCGGGTGCATGACTATATAGGACTTGCGGCGGGGCAGGCGATTGCCGGTGTGCCCATAAATGCCGCCTTTATCGGCAGTTGCACCAATGCGCGCCTTTCTGATCTGCGGCGCGCGGGGGCGATTTTGAAGGGCAAGCATATCGCGGCGGGGATAAAGGCGCTCGTCGTGCCGGGGTCGTCTGCCGTCAAGCGTGCCGCCGAAGCCGAAGGGCTCGACCGGGTGTTTACTGACGCGGGCTTCGAATGGCGCGAAAGCGGTTGTTCGCTGTGCTTCTATGCGGGCGGCGAGGGCTTCGCGCCGGGCAGCCGTGTGATCTCGTCGACCAATCGCAATTTCGAAGGGCGGCAGGGCCCGGGCATCCGCACACATATCGCGTCGCCCGAGGTTGTGGCGGCAAGTGCGCTCGCGGGGGTAATCACCGCGCCATGACATCTTTCACCACCCTGACTAGCATTGTCGCCCCGCTGATCCGCGACAATGTGGATACCGATGCGATCATCCCGTCGCGCGAAATGAAGTCGACCGGGCGGACAGGTTTGGCCGATGGGCTGTTCGCGCCGTGGCGGTATATCGAGGGGCGCACGGCCGATCCCGACTTTATCCTGAATGAATTGTCCGATGCGCAAATCCTGTTGTCGGGGGCCAATTTCGGTTGCGGGTCGAGCCGCGAACATGCTGTATGGGCGCTCGCCGAATTTGGTATCCGCTGCGTCATCGCGGAGAGTTTTGCGCCAATTTTCCATGGCAATTGCATCCGCAACGGCGTGTTGCCGGTCGTGTTGGACAGCGCTGTCATTCGAACGCTCATCGGACGCATCGTCACTGTCGATCTCGCGGCGCAGACGGTTGACGGTCATCCCTTCGACATCGACGCGGAAGCCAAGTCGATGTTGCTCGAAGGGCTCGACGCCATCGATCTGACGATGAAGCACGCCGATGCCATATCGGCCTTCCACGCGCGTGATCGGATTGCGCGACCCTGGGTGTATTTATGAACCGGCATTGCAAACCCTCACCCCGCTCGGCTGGAGCCGAGTCGCCCTCTCCCCTGAAGGGAGAGGGAAAATGATTCTCGTTTCCGAAGTCGGCCCGCGCGACGGGTTGCAAAGCATTGATCGGGTCATGCCGCTCGAGGCCAAGAAGGCGTGGATAGCGGCGGAGGCAGCCGCGGGTGTGCGCGAGATCGAGGTTGGGAGCTTCGTGCCCCCATCGCTCTTGCCGCAAATGGCTGACACGGTGGAACTGGTTGCATTTGCGAAGGTCATCTCGGGGCTTAATGTTGTCGCGCTGGTGCCCAATGCGAAGGGTGCCGAACACGCCATTGCGGCGGGGGTCCACGGGATGTCGATCCCGTTTTCGATGTCTGAAACACATTCGATCAAAAATGTCCGCAAGGATCATGTGGCGATGATCGAGGAAATCCGCATTATCGCGGCGATGGCGGATGCGGCAGGCGCGCATTTCGCGGTAAGCCTGTCGACGGCGTTTGGCTGCACGATTGAGGGGCCAGTGCGCGAAGATCAGGTCGTGCGGCTCGCGGCGGCATCGGCGGAAGCTGGCGCGAAGGAATTCAGCCTGTCGGACACGACCGGTTATGCAAACCCGGCGCACGTTCGGCGATTGGTCAAGGCCGTGCGTAGCGCGGTGGGGGATCGGCTGACGACATTGCATCTGCACAACACGCGCGGGCTGGGGCTGGCGAATGTCGTGGCGGGTCTTGATGAGGGAATCACCACGTTTGATGCGTCGCTCGGCGGGCTGGGCGGGTGTCCGTTTGCGCCGGGGGCATCGGGCAATATCGTCACCGAGGATCTGGTGTTCATGTTGCAGGCAATGGGTCTCGAGACGGGCATTGATCTTGCGAAGTTGCTGAAGGTCCGGGAGATCGTCGCGGCGGCATTGCCGGGTGAACCGCTCTACGGCTTTACGCCCGATGCGGGTGTGCCGCTGGGGTTTGCGGCATGAGTGCGACGCCGCTTGCGGGACTGAAGGTCGTCGAGTTCACGCATATGGTCATGGGGCCGGCGGTTGGTCACATATTGGCCTCACTGGGGGCCGAAGTTGTCCGCGTCGAACCGATTGGCGGCGATGCGACGCGGCGGTTGCTGGGCAGTGGTGCTGGCTATTTCCCGATGTACAACCGGCACAAGGAAAGCATCTGCCTCGACCTGAAATCGGACGCGGGGCTCGCGGTGGCGAAACAGCTGGCGGGACAAGCCGACATTGTAATCGAGAATTTTCGGCCCGGTGCGCTGGATCGGTTGGGGTTGGGCTATGAGGCGTTGTCGGCGGACAATCCCCGCCTGATCTATTGCAGCGAAAAGGGTTTTCTGCCCGGCCCGTATGAAAACCGCACGGCGCTTGACGAGGTCGCGCAGATGATGGGGGGGCTGGCCTATATGACCGGGCCGCCGGGTAAGCCCCTGCGTGCGGGGTCGAGCGTGATTGACGTGACGGGCGGCATGTTCGGCGTGATCGGCGTGCTTGCTGCTGTCGAGGAGCGGCACCGGACGGGGCAGGGGCAGAAAGTCGTCTCATCGCTGTTTGAAACCACTGTCTATCTCGTGGGCCAGCATATGGCGCAGATGGTGGTGACGGGGCAGGCGGCCGCGCCGATGCCCGCTCGGATTTCGGCGTGGGCGATTTACGATGTGTTCGAAACGGCGGACGACAAGCCGGTGTTTATCGGGGTCGTGACCGATAGCTTGTGGGAGAAATTCTGCGCGCTGTTCGGGCTGGATGCGCTTTGGGCGGATGAGAGTTTGCGGCTGAACAACCAGCGCGTTCTGGCGCGTGACCGGATCATGCCCGTAGTGCGCGCGCTGGTGAAGACGTTTACCCGCGATGCCGTGATCGCGAAACTGGACGGCACTGGCCTGCCGTTCGCGCCGATCGGGCGACCCGAAGATATGTTCGACGATCCGCATCTGCTCGCGTCGGGCGGTCTGGAGACAGTAACGCTTGAGGATGGGCGTATCGCTTATCTGCCGCCGTTGCCGCTGGAAATGGATGGCGTGCGCGTGAATGCCGATGCCGCGCTGCCAGTGCCGGGGCGCGATAGTGATGCGGTGCTGGTGGGGTTGGGGTATGATGCAGCGGCGATTGCGGGTTTGCGACAAAGCGGTGCTGTCGGGTAACGAAATCGTGTCGGATTTCTTTACGAAGGTTACAAAGGTTACACTATCGCGGCCACGCGAAATGCGCGGGAGCGAGGGTTTGGAGTCAACAGATAGAAAGAGCCGAGTCGGAACGTAGCAAGAACATTTTATGTAGGACAGGGCTTTTTTGGAAGTCGGGGGCGATTGCATAAACCCGCAGTCCTGAGCGTGTCGAAGGACGGTTCTCGCGTCTAGCCGTGCTTCGACAGGCTCAGCACTACGGCCGTGTTTAACCCATCTGCCACAGGAAAAACGCAAACTCCTCCGCCGTTTCGCGCAAGCTCTCAAACCGCCCTGACTTGCCGCCATGCCCTGCGCCCATGTTGGTCTTGAGCAGCAGGATATTGTCGTCCGTCTTATTCACGCGCAGTCGTGCGGCCCATTTGGCGGGCTCCCAATAGGTCACGCGCGGATCGTTCAGGCCGCCTGTGATGAGCATTGGCGGGTAAGCCTGCACCGCGACATTGTCATAGGGGCTGTAACTCTGGATGAGGTCAAACGCGGCCTTGTCGGTGATCGGGTTGCCCCATTCGGGCCATTCGCCCGGCGTCAGTGGCAACGTGTCGTCGAGCATCGTGTTGAGCACATCAACAAAGGGGACATGCGCGGCAATCGCACCCCACAGGTCCTGATTGGTGTTGACGACAACGCCCATCAGTTCACCGCCCGCCGATCCACCCGCTGCGCAGATTTTGCCCTTCGCGGTATAGCCTTGCTCGACCAGCACCTTCGCGACATCGACGAAATCGTTGAAAGCGTTCCAGCGCTTTTCGAGCTTGCCATCGAGCTGCCAGCGCTGGCCCAGATCGTCGCCGCCGCGAATATGCGCGATGGCGAACGCGAAACCGCGGTCGAGCAATGACAAGCGCCCCGTTGAAAAGCCCGGCGGGATCGCAATGCCATAGGCACCATAGCCATAGAGGTAGAGCGGGTGGCTGCCGTCGGTCTTGAACCCCGCCGGATAGACGATCGAGACGGGGATTTCGGTGCCATCGCGCGCGGGGATCATCAGCCGTTCGGTGGCGTATTTTGTCGCGTCATAGCCGCTGGGGATTTCGAGCGTCTTCAGGGTCGTGCGCCCGCCCGTCGCAACGTCATAATCCTCGATCAGCGAGGGCGTGACCATCGATTCATAGGACAGGCGCAGCGTGGTGACCGCATATTCGGGATTCTCGTCGAGGCCCGCAGTATAGCTCGATTCAGGGAAGGCGATGCGTTTGACCGATGACCCGTCGAACTGGTGGATTTCGACCTGATCGAGGCCGTTCTCGCGCCCTTCGACGACGAAGAAATCGGCGAAAATGCTGACATCGGTCAGGTAGAAATCGGGTTTGGGTGCGATGCGTTCGGCCCACTCACCGGGGGCCGTGATCGACGCGGTGCAAAGGCGGAAATTGGTGTCGGTGTCATTGGTGACAATGAACAGCGTGTCGTCGTGCGTCTCGACATCATATTCGACGCCGGCCTTGCGTGCGCGGACGAGGATCGGCGTGGCGAGCGGATCGTTCGCGGGGAGCAACCGCACTTCTGACGTCGTGTTGTCGCCTGCGGCAACGACGATCCATTTGCGGTCATGCGTCATGCCGACGCCGCATTGGAAGCCCGGATCTTCCTCGTGATAAATTATGATGTCTTGGGCGACATCGGTGCCGATGCGGTGCGCCTTGATCGTGTCGATCCGCCAGTTTTCGTTGACGAGGCCATAGAAGAGATGCGTGTTGTCGGCGCTGAACGTGATGGCGCCGAGCGTCCCCTCGATCGTGCCATCGCCCCATTGGCCGCTGGCACTGGCGATGGCATCGGGCAGATCGACACCGGCTTGCAAGTCGCGAAAATGGACGGTGTAGCGCTCGCCGCCATTGTCATCGACCGAATAGGCCATGTAGCGACCATCTTCACTGAGCGTCAGCGCGCCAAGGCGGAAATATTCCTTGCCCTCGGCCAGTGCAGGTTCGTCGAGGATCAGCTCATCCGCGCCGCCCGCCACCGGACGCCGCCACCATTTGCGATATTGCCCGCCGGTTTCGAATGCGCGCCAATAGAGATAATCGCCGTCCCTGGCGGGGACGCTCTGATCGTCTTCCTTGATCCGGCCCTTCATTTCCTGAAAGATCGTTTCAATGAGCGGTGCATGGGGTGTCATGGCACTTTCGAAATAGGCGTTTTCGGCTTTCAGATAATCGAGCACCTCCGCATCGGTGACTTCGGGGTATTTCGGATCGCGCAGCCACGCATAATCGTCGGATAGGGTGACGCCGTGGACGGTCTTGGTAAAGGGTTTGGCGGCGGCAATGGGCGCTGTGATCATATCGTTCATAACGGTGCGCATAGCGGGCGCGCCGATGGGCACAAGGAAAAGTCTCGACAGCGGCGTGCGCGGGGGGAATAGGGGCTAACAATGACTAACAAGCCCACCCTTGCCGACTGGCAGGCACTGGCCGCCAAGGAAGTGAAGAACCGCGACCTGACGTGGCCGACGCCCGAAGGCATTGCGGTCAAGCCATTGTATACGGCGGAAGACGCGGGCGACCCCGGTCTTCCCGGCTTCGCGCCGTTCACGCGCGGGGTGCGCGCCAGCATGTATGCGGGACGGCCCTGGACGATCCGGCAATATGCGGGGTTTTCGACGGCGGAAGAGTCGAACGCTTTCTATCGGCGCAATCTGGCGGCGGGGCAAAAGGGGCTGAGTGTCGCGTTCGATCTGGCGACGCACCGCGGCTATGACAGCGACCACCCGCGCGTTGTCGGTGATGTCGGCAAGGCGGGCGTCGCTATTGATAGCGTCGAGGATATGAAAATCCTGTTCGACGGCATTCCGCTCGACCAGATGTCGGTCAGCATGACGATGAACGGTGCGGTGATCCCGATCCTTGCCTTTTTCATTGTCGCGGGCGAAGAGCAGGGGGTTTCGCAAGACAAGCTCGACGGGACGATCCAGAACGACATTCTGAAGGAGTTCATGGTCCGCAACACCTATATCTATCCGCCTGAACCGTCGATGCGGATCGTATCGGACATCATTGCCTACACCTCGGCCAACATGCCGAAATTCAACAGCATTTCGATCAGCGGCTATCACATGCACGAAGCCGGCGCGACGGCTGTGCAGGAACTGGCGTTTACGATTGCGGACGGGAAAGAATATGTCGTCCGCGCCATCGAAAGCGGGCTCGACATTGATGCGTTTGCGGGGCGGCTGAGTTTCTTTTTCGGCATCGGCATGAATTTTTTCATGGAAGTGGCCAAACTGCGCGCGGCACGGACATTGTGGTGGCGCGTGATGGACGGGCTAGGCGCGAAGGACGAGCGCTCGAAGATGTTGCGCACGCATTGCCAGACATCGGGCGTGAGCTTGCAGGAAGCCGACCCGTATAACAATGTGATCCGTACCACGGTCGAGGCAATGGCCGCGACGCTGGGCGGGACGCAGTCGCTGCACACCAATGCGCTCGACGAAGCGATCGGGTTGCCGACCGAGTTTTCGGCGCGGATTGCACGGAATACGCAAATTGTGCTGGCCGAAGAAAGCGGGATTACCCGCGTCGTCGATCCGCTGGGCGGGTCTTATTATGTCGAGGCGTTGACAAGCGAACTGGTCGAGCGTGCGCTGGAAATCATGGGCGAAGTTGAAGCGCTCGGCGGGATGACCAAGGCCGTTGCCAGCGGCATGCCCAAGCGCCTGATCGAGGAAGCGGCGGCGGCGCGGCAGGCACGCGTCGATAAGGGTGAGGACGTGATCGTCGGCGTCAACAAATATCAGCCCGTCGATGCCGAGCCGATCGATTTCCTGAGCATCGACAATGACAAGGTTCGCGAGGGGCAGGTTGCGCGGCTGAAAGCGACCAAGGCGGCGCGGGATGAAGCGGCATGTGCGGCGGCGTTGAAGGCGTTGACTGAGGGGGCTAAAAATCCTCCCCGGAACGGGGAGGGGGACCACCGAAGAGTGGTGGAGGGGCAGTCCAGCGAAGAGCGGCCTTTCAATGCGGAACGGCCCCTCCGTCAGCCCAAGCGGGCTGCCACCTCCCCGTCCCGGGGAAGAGTTGAGAATAATCTCCTCGCCCTCGCCGTCACGGCCGCCCGCGCCCGCGCGACGCTGGGTGAAATCTCCGACGCGATGGAGCTGGTGTTCGGGCGTTATGCCACCACGCCGGTCCCGGTGCGCGGCATCTATGGAAGTGCGCATGAATTCGACAAAGCCTGGGCGCGCGTCACTGATGGGGTCGAGGCGACCGGTCGCCGCCTCGGCCATAAGCCGCGCGTCCTGATCGCCAAGATGGGGCAGGACGGGCATGACCGCGGCGCCAATGTCGTGGCGTCCGCATTTAGTGATATGGGCTTCGATACGATCAGCGGGCCGTTGTTCCAGACGCCCGAGGAGACTTTGGCGCTGGCGCTCGAACGTAATGTCGACGCCATCGGCGCGTCGTCGCTGGCGGCAGGGCACAAGACGCTGATCCCCGAACTCATCCGGCTTTTGCGTGAAGCGGGCCGCAGCGACATCAAGGTCTTCGCTGGTGGCGTCATCCCGCCGCAGGATTACCAGATGCTCCGCGACGCGGGCGTGGTCGGGATTTACGGTCCGGGCAGCAACATCGTCGAATGCGCGGCGGACGTGTTGCGGTTGCTGGGGCATAATATGCCACCTGCAGGGAAAGATGGAGACGCAAATTGACAACCAACGGCGAAACGGAAATTTCCGAAGCTTATAAAAATGACCTGTTGTGGCCAACATATGTCAATGATGTTCTTATTCGTGAGCACGCAGTCGATTTAGTTCAGAATTCTCTTGCCGAAAATAAGTTCATAGCTAGCAGGGAAATCGCTAGTACAGACATATTTGTGCAAAAGGCAGAAAAAGACCTCCAGACAAGATCGCAAAACATGCGGAAAAACGCGAATTGGTGCTTACGCGCATTTCCATCAAATATATTGTTTTTTGTGCTAATGTATTATTTAAATCTTAAATTTTTCGGCATCGACTTAGCCAAAAGTGAATTTCCTACGCAAGAACTTATAAAAGGGATTGTAAAGAATGCTACTTTTATCGGAGTGTTTTTATCATCTCAATACTTGATTGTATCTCTATATAGAGCATTTATGCATGAGTCTACAACTTTAGAAAATAGGGTGCATTCATTAAGATTGGGACGATTGTTCGTTTATTTAAAATACTCGTCGGCAAAATCTGCCGATATGGCTTTGATAAGGGATTCTATATCTTCGAAAGATTTACATGAGGTATTTGGTTGGAATATCGAAACAAGCACCGCATTCAAGGATATTGATGCTCGCCAAGTTAGTAAAAGTATCTGGTCAATTTTCGCTGACCTCATAACTACGATTCGCCAAAAGGATTAGAATTGTCGTGTTCACTAAAATCCTGATCGCCAACCGGGGCGAGATCGCTTGCCGGGTCATCCGCACCGCCAAGAAAATGGGTATCGCAACGGTCGCGGTCTATTCCGACGCCGACGCGCGGAGCCCGCATGTTCTGTTGGCTGATGAGGCCGTGCATATCGGGCCGTCGCCCGCTGCCGAGAGCTACTTGCAAGCCGACAAGATCATCGCGGCGTGCAAGGCGACGGGCGCGCAGGCGGTGCATCCGGGCTATGGCTTTCTTTCCGAACGCACCAGCTTTGCGCAGGCGCTGGCCGACAATGGCATCGCGTTTATCGGGCCGCCCATCAACGCCATCGCGGCGATGGGCGACAAGATTGAATCCAAGAAGCTCGCGATGAAGGCTGGCGTCAATGTCGTGCCGGGCTTTGTCGGCGAGATCGACAGCACAGAACACGCGGTCGAGATCGCCAATGGCATCGGCTATCCGGTGATGATGAAAGCGTCGGCGGGCGGCGGCGGCAAGGGGATGCGGCTGGCCTATTCGGAGGCCGACGTCCGCGAAGGGTTCGAAGCGACCAAGCGCGAGGGGCTGGCGAGCTTCGGCGACGACCGCGTGTTTATCGAGAAATTCATCCTCAACCCGCGCCATATCGAAATCCAGATCCTGGGGCGATCAGCACGGCAATATCCTCTACCTCAACGAGCGTGAATGCAGCATCCAGCGGCGGCACCAGAAAGTCGTCGAGGAAGCGCCATCGCCCTTCGTGACGCCCAAGATGCGCAAAGCGATGGGCGAGCAATGCGTCGCCTTGTCGCGGGCGGTGGGTTATTATTCGGCGGGGACGGTCGAACTGATCGTTTCGGGCGCGGACCCGACGGGGGAGAGCTTCTACTTCCTCGAAATGAACACGCGGTTGCAGGTGGAGCATCCCGTCACCGAGTGCATCACCGGCATCGATCTGGTCGAACAGATGATCCGTGTGGCGGCGGGTGAGAAGCTGGCGTTTGCGCAAAAGGATGTGAAGCTCGACGGCTGGGCGGTTGAGAACCGCGTCTATGCCGAGGACCCGTATCGCGGGTTTTTGCCGAGCACGGGGCGGTTGGTGCGGTATCAACCCCCCTCCCCTTCAGGGGAGGGGCCGGGGGCGGGGTCTCCGAGGCTCGAGGGTGGAGCACCCCACCCCAACCCCTCCCCTCGAGGGGAGGGGCTAGTAAGAGTCGACGACGGCGTCACCGAAGGTGGCGAAGTCTCGATCTTCTATGATCCGATGATTGCCAAGCTGATCACCCATGCGCCGACGCGCATCGAGGCCATCGACAAGCAGATCCTTGCGCTCGATCAGTTCGAGATTGAGGGCGTGGGGCATAATCTCGATTTCCTGTCGGCAATCATGCAGCATGACCGGTTTCGTTCGGGCGACATCACGACTGGGTTCATTGCCGAGGAATATCCCGACGGGTTCATGGGCGCGCCGGCATCGCCCGACTTGTTGCGCTCATTGGCCGCAATTGCCGCTTTTGCAGCGACGGCAGAGGCCGACCGCGCGCGGCGGGTCGATGGACAATTGGGTCAGCGCCTGCACCCGCCTGCCGACTGGCAAGTGCTGATCGACGACACCGCGCATGACGTCTCGGTGTCGACCGACGGGATTATTGTTGATCGCGAAGATGTCGAGATCGACCTCGAATACACGCCCGGCGACCGGCTGGTGGAGGCGGAGATTGCCCATTCGACAGGCTCAGGGTCGTCGGAACCGCTCGCCGTCAAAATCCTGCGCACGCGCACGGGTTTCAAGCTGACGACGCGCGGGGCAAGCCATGTTGCGCGCGTTCTCCCCGCCCATATAGCGCCGCTGGCCGCGCATATGATCGAGAAAATCCCGCCCGATCTGTCGAAATTCCTGCTGTCGCCAATGCCGGGGCTGCTCGTGGCGCTCCATGTGGCGCAAGGGGACAAAGTCGAAGCGGGGCAACCGCTTGCTGTTGTAGAAGCGATGAAGATGGAAAATATCCTGCGCGCAACGAAATCGGCCACGGTTGCGCGGATCGACGCCGCGGTGGGCGATAGTCTTGCCGTGGACGCTGTCATTCTCGAACTCGAATGATTGCCGATAACACGCCGGTCATCATCGGCGTCGGCCAGTCGGTCGAGCGGATCGATGCAGCCGATTACGTTGGCCTGTCAGCGGCGGATCTGGCGGCGCGGGCAGCGCGCGCGGCAGTCAGCGATTGTGGCGCGGACATTTTGGCAGACATTGATGCGATTGCAGCCGTGCGCACGTTCGACGACAGTTTCCCGTTCGTCCCGCCCTTTGGCGTGCCCGACAAATTCCCGCGCGCGATTGCGCGGCGGCTGGGCATCGACCCTTCCTACGCTGCTCTGGGGTCTCTCGGCGGCGATACGCCGATCGCCCTGATCGGGCAGATGGGCGCGCGGATTGCGGCGGGCGCGACGTCGGCTGCGCTGATCGTTGGTGGCGAAGCGATGTCGACTGTGCGGCATCTGACCAAATTGGGCGAAACGCGCGACTGGGCCGAGCATGACGACGGGCCGGTTGACGATGCAGGCGCGCGGCTTGAGGAGGTCATAAAGCCTTATCAGGTGATCCACGGGCTGCGCGGTGCGCCACCGGTTTATGGCCTTATCGAGAATGCGCGGCGGGGCCGGCTTGGGGCGTCGAAAGCCGCCTATGCCGCGTCGATGGGGGCGTTGTTTGCGCGGTTCGTGCCGGTTGCCGCTGCCAATCCCTATGCCAGCGCGACTGTTGAGGCGATGTCGGGGCATGATCTGATTGACATGACCGCGCGCAACCGGATGGTTGCCGATCCGTATCCGGTGCGACTGTGCGCGCGCGATCAGGTCAATCAGGGGGCAGCGCTGCTGATGACGTCAGTGGGCAAGGCGCGCGCCTTGGGCATAGCGGAAAGCCGGTGGATTTTCGTGCACGGGCTGGCGACGGGCACCGAACGTGACCTGATCGACCGGCCCGACTTGAGCGCGGTGCCGAGTGCGACGGCGACGATCCACGCGGCGCTCGATGCGGCGGGCAGGGGGATTGCCGACATTGCGCATTTTGATTTTTACAGCTGCTTTCCGATCGCGGTCTTCGCAACGGCAGTGGATGCAATGGGGATCGCGCCCGATGATCCGCGCGGGCTGACCGTGACGGGCGGTCTCCCGTTTTTTGGCGGGCCGGGGAATAATTACGCGACGCATGCACTGGCAACTATGGTTGAGCGGCTGCGGGCAAAATCCGGTGAGTCCGGGCTCGTTTTTGCCAATGGCGGTCATATGTCGAAATTCGGGGCTATCGTTCTGTCATCGCTGCCCGCTGCGTGGCGCGAGGTTACAGTCATACCGCCAGCGACGGCACCGGCTGTTGCCGTGGATTGGCACCCGACCGGGCCGGGCCATGTGCTTGGCTATACCGTGCTCTATGCCAACGGGCATCCGGTGCGTGCCGTCGTGATTGGTGATCTCGACAATGGCGCGCGGTTTATCGCGAATGAAGCCGATGCCGAAACGCTGGCACAATGCCTCAGCCGCGAGATTGTTGGTGCCAGGGTTGCGGTAAGCACGGCGGCGGACGGTAACCGCTTTACGCTCGTCTGATCTTATTCGGCGGGCTGCGCGACCGGGGTTTCACCGCCGCCATTGGTGAGCTTGCGACGCAACCACGGCGCGACGCGGTTTTCAAAGCCGACGGCAAGGCTGAACGTCGCAGGGACGATGACCAGTGTCAGGATCGTCGACATGATGAGGCCACCGATAACCACGATCCCCATCGGCGCACGCCAGCTGCCATCACCGCCCAGCGCCAGCGCAATCGGCAACATGCCGGCAACCATGGCAACCGTGGTCATGACAATCGGTTGGGCACGCTTGTGCCCTGAATCAAGGATGGCCACGCGCTTGTCGACGCCCTTGCCCATTTCCTCGAGCGCAAAATCGACCAGCAGGATCGAGTTCTTCGCGACAATGCCAAGCAACATGAGAATGCCGATCAGGACGGGGAGTGAGATCGGGTTACCGGTAATCATCAAAGCGAGCGCACCACCCAGCGGGGCGAGCGCCAACGACCCCATGTTGACAAACGGTGGCATGACGCGGCGATAGAGCAAGACGAGGACTGCAAAGACCAGCAGTGTTCCCGAAATGACAGCAACAGCGAAGTTGAAGACGAGTTCCTGCTGTAGCTTGTCATCGCCGAACGACACGCGCTCGACGCCCGTCGGCAGGTTTTTCATCGTCGGCAGGGCATCGATTTCTTTTGATGCGGTGATCACGCCGGGGGCATAATCAGCGCCGATCGCGACGCGGCGGTTCTGGTTATAGCGGCGAAGGACCGATGGTCCGGCGCCGAAACCAATGTCAGCGACAACCTTCAGCGGCACTGTGTCGCCGGATGCCGTGGGCACCGGCAAGTTTTCAAGCGTGGCCAGGCTCGTCCGGGCATTCTGGTCAAGCATGACGCGAATCGGGATTTGCCGATCCGTAAGTGAGAATTTGGCCGCATTCTGGTCGATCTCGCCTTGCGTTGCGATGCGGATCGTCTGGCTGAGCGCTGCGGTGGAGACGCCAAGGTCCGCCGCGACCGAAAAGCGCGGCTTGATCGTAATTTCGGGGCGGGGAATGTCGCCGTTGATGCGCGGCGCGCGGAGTTGCGGGAGTGCTTTCATCTCCTCGACAATCTTGTTCGCTGTTTGCGTGACAAGCACCGGATCGCTGCCCGCAAGCATCAGTGTAACGTCGCGGCCAAGGCCACCGCCCTGACTCTGGAAAGTAACGCGCGCGTCGGCAACTTCGCGCAGTTTGATCGCCATATCACGCTCGAATTCAATACTGGTGCGGGTCCGCTCCTTGTTCAAGGTGATATAGATGTTGGCTTCATCGGTGTTCACTTCGCCAAAGGCTGCTGCGACTTCGGGCGCGCTACGAAGGACCGCCGACACCTCATCGACGACCTTTTCAGTCTGTTTCAGCGTCGAGCCCGGCACCATCTCGATTTTGACCTGGCTATAGTCGGTGTTGATCGTTGGCTGGAACACGAACTGCAGCTGGCTGAACGCAACGATGGTCAGCAGGAACGATACGAAACCCATGCCGACAATCCAGAAACGATGGTCGAGAGTCCAGGCGAGCCAGCGCATGGGCCCGCTATGCTTTGCCTTGAAGGCAAGTGCCTTGCCGGTATCGAGCGACCAATCGAGCATCGCGACATATTTGCGCATCAGCATATTGTCGCCATGCGGGGCCGGACCGTGACTTTTCAGGAAGAAAGCCGCTGCCATCGGCGTAATCAAGCGCGCAACGGCAAGGCTGATCAATACGGCAATGACAACCGTGAGGCCGAACTGCTTGAAGAACTGGCCGGTGAGTCCGGGCATCAGGCCGACGGGCAGGAAGACCGCGACAATCGCCATGGTTGTCGCGAGGACGGCAAGACCGATCTCGTCAGCGGCGTCGATTGAGGCCTGATAAGCGGTCTTGCCCATCCGCATATGGCGGACGATATTTTCGATTTCGACGATGGCGTCGTCGACAAGGACGCCGGCAACAAGGCTGAGCGCGAGCAAGCTGATGCCGTTCAGCGTAAACCCCATCAGCGACATGAACCAGAAAGCAGGAATAGCGGACAGTGGAATGGCGATTGCCGAGATCGCCGTCGCCCGCCAATCGCGCAGAAACAGAAAAACAACGAGGACCGCCAGCACGGCCCCTTCCCACATCGCGTTTATCGCCGAATGATACTGATCCTTGGTGTAATCGACGCTGGTGTACAGCTGCGTGAATTTGACCTTGGGATTTTCCTTTTCGAGCTTCCTGAGCATTGCGACGCCTTCGTCATAAACGGTGACGTCGGATGATCCTTTTGCCTTGGCCATCGAAAAGCTGAGCACCTGGCGACCGTTCATTTTCGAGACGCTGCGCTGTTCGGCATACAGGTCGCGCACCGTCGCTATGTCACTTAATTTGATGGACCGACCGCCGACCGAGATCATTGTTTCGCCGAGCGCGAAAGCCGATGCCGCATTGCCGAGTACGCGCACCGATTGTTCGGAACCCGCAATTTCGGCGCGCCCTCCAGCGGCATTCAGATTTGTCGAACGAAGCTGCTGGTTGACCTGTGCAGCTGTGACACCCTGCGCCTGCATTCGGACGGGATCGAGGATAACGCGGATTTCGCGACTGACGCCGCCGGACCGCTGGACACTGGCCATGCCGGGCACCGCAAGCAGTCGTTTGGCCACATTGTTGTCGACGTACCAGCTGAGCTCTTCAAGCGTCATGTCGACCGCTTCGGCGGAATAATAAGCGATCGGGCCGCCATCAATGTCGGCGCGCTGGATTTGCGGCTCGAGAATGCCATCGGGCAGATCGCCGCGAATATTGGCAATCGCATCACGCAGGTCATTAACGGCACGATCAATCGGCGTGCCGATCGCGAATTGGACGAAGGTATTCGAACTACCCTCGCCGATCCACGTCGACATCGAATCGATGCCGTTGACGCCGCGCACGGCTGCTTCAACTTTTTGTGCGACTTGTGTTTCCAGCTCGGTCGGCGCGGCACCCGGCTGGACCACCGTAATCTGTGCAGCAGGAAAGCTGATGTCAGGGTTGTTGTTTACCTGCATCTGCACGAAACTTAGCACGCCCGCGAGCGTTAGCGCGATGAACAGTACAATCGGTGCCACCGGATTTCGGATCGCCCATGCCGATATGTTACGGAAACTCATGTGCGTCGTCCTCGCGTTGTGCGGCACTGTGTTGTTATGACAATACAGTTGTTTCTGTATGATCGCAAGTCACGATTTGGCGATGCCGAGACGCTATTTCCTTGCGCCGAAATGGACCGGATTCCGATTGAGCACTCGGAACGTTGATGTAGCGCCTTTGAACATACCATGAATGTAGAAAGTTCATATCATGAACACACTCGTTGCATTTGTTGATGCCGGTGATGACAAGGTGGATTATGAATTCGCTTGTCATCCCGATGTCTTGGTCGAGCAAATTGGGGGCGGTACCCGTCTTGGCGTTCGGGGTCTCGATACACGGCTGACCGCTGCCACGATCCGTACCATTATGAAATGTGCGATGGACAGTCGGTTAGGCAGCAATGCCAAAATTACCTGGGCGTTTTCATCTGTTGCTATTTCGGTCGGTGATCTTGCTGCGATGCTGTCGCGATGGGACGACACCGGCGAACCGCCGCTTTTGTCGATCATTGCGTTGGACATTGGCGCTGATTGCCATGTCACCCGCGGTATGGCGGCATTCACCGGGTATGAATTTGCCGTTCAGTTTTCTGACCCATCGCAATCGCGTGATGCCGCACGAAATCTTGCCCGGTTGGCACGACATGCGATGGTTACTGGCGACTTACGGCGGGATGTCGATTACGAAAGCATCGATGGTCGTCCTTTACAATTAATGTGGCACGACATCTCCAACGCACCCCGCATGGTTACGATAGTCTTTTAGTCCATCCGAAATGGATCGGGTTCGGGCTGACGCGGCTGTTGCGCGCCGCCTAGTCTTGATCAATGGGGGTTTTCGCGAGGACAATGTATGTGCCGTTTGCATCGGTGAACCAGCCGGGCAAAGCGGGCTATCGCGAAGGTTGGGTACGGCATCATCTGCATCCGTTGCAACGCATGCGCGATGATATGCTTGGGCCATTCCTGTTCGCAATGCGCGATGATGGCTTTCACATCGACGATTTTGGGACGAACGGCATTCTTTTACCGGCGTTGCCGAGCCAGAGCATTTTAAGTGGTCAGCCGCTCCATATGGGCGGACATCCGAATTATAATGCGCAAATTCTGGACGAGCTTCAATTTATCAGGCGATTCTGCGAATCGATTCGGACTGATTCGCAGCGTCGGAAACTGGCGCTTCGTGGCTTGCGCGGATCACAGGATCGAACGCGATGCGCCATCCTTCGACAGCAATCAGGGCATGTTGATCGCGTCATTCTCATGGGCAGAACAGACGGCGATCTTGACAGGATCATTGATCGGCTGATGGGCGTTTCTTGACTTAACGCCTTGTATAAATGACATAAAAAAAGTGCGGCTGGCGCGCCGCACTCTCTAAACTACCCATCTTATTAGACTTTAATATCGTTGGAGCGCGCCTCTCCCCAACGAACGCCTCAGTTGGGGTCGATAGTCGATCCGCCCTTGGGACGGTCGGCTAGCACTTCAAGAAGAATGTTCATGATCATGGCAATTGCCCTCCACTTAACTTGAATAAGTTAATAGGAATTTAAGCATGGTTCAACATTATTTGTTCATCTAGTTTTGTTTTGCCGTTTTTGTTCACCGGGCACTGTTCGTCAGTGCGGTTTAAGCCTTCCTTGACGGTTAACCGCTTAGGGTAGGGCAATGAAGTCGGACCCCCGCCCGCGAAAGCCAATGCCAAAGCTGCGTGCTGTGCCGGTGCGCGCGAAAAGGGCGGCCAATGACGGGAGCCAACCGACCGGCGTTGCCGTTGTCCTGATTGCCATTACAAATGCCAATAGTGTCCGGCGCACGCTTGGTTTTGATCGTTGGGGTGGGGCGTTTCTGTCGTTTGTCAGTAGTGCCAAAGCGCTCGGTGGTGGCGGACGGATAAGCCAATTCGCCTGGGACACCGTGTGTCTGGTCTTCGACGCCATTACGCCCGATGAATTCGAACATTATTTTGCATCGCTTGCGACCATCGATGGTTCCGCCACGATCGCAATGGGCGAAGCGCAAAGTTTCGAACATGTTGCGGGCGGCGCATTGGGTGACGACGAGATTGACGCCCTCGAACGCGCCGAGCAGGCGTTGGTCGATGCCAAGCTGCGCGGGCATAGTCTGCTTCTTCTTAATGATGCGCTACCGCGCAGCAAGGCCAAGGTTGATCTGGCGGCTGATCTTGCGCTTGCAGTCCCGCGCGATGAATTGTTCTTGGTCTACCAGCCCAAAGTGCATTTGCGTCAGCGGGCCATATCAAGTGCCGAAGCCCTGATCCGCTGGCGCCATCCTGTGCTGGGGTTGGTCATGCCTGATGCCTTTATCAGTCTTGCCGACGAAACCGGCGAGATGCGCGCCATTACTTTGTGGACGTTGCGCCGGGTGATTGCCGACCAGCGGCTCCTCGCCAGCCGCGCGCATCCTTTGCGGATTTTCATTAACATATCCGGCGGCCTGCTGACCGATCGTGTGTTCATTGATGCGGCATGTGCGTTGATAGAGGACAGTGGCGCCGAAATCGGGTTCGAGATTACCGAGACAGCAGTGATCCGCGATCCCGATCTTGCCATCGAAAATCTGGAACTGTGCGCGTCAATGGGTATCACTCTGGCGATTGACGATTATGGTTCTGGGCTTTCGTCGCTTTCCTATCTCAAGCGGTTACCCGCAACCGAGTTGAAGATCGACAAGATGTTCATCACGCAATTGACGAGCAGCCACCGCGACCCGCTGATTGTACGGTCGACCATCGACCTCGCGCACGCGCTCGACATGGAAGTGACTGCCGAAGGGGTTGAAACGCCCGCTGCCTTAGCACTGTTGACCGTCATGGGTTGCGAAATGGTGCAGGGCTATCTGATCAGTCAGCCGCTCGAACTGGCTGCATTCGGGACTTTCCTCGATGCGTATCAGTTCGAGGCATTCCAGACGAGCGTCGAACCAACCGTGCACCGTCCGGCCAGTTTCTGGAAACGTGCATGATTACGGTCAAATGCTTCTCACCCCCGATTCTTGATCGCCAGAGGTGTCGGGCGATTTTGGCAGCTACATTATTATGTTTGAATCTTTTGCTTTTTATCTCAGCACAAGCTGCGCCAGCAGGTGACATCAAGGTAGTCCAAAATCTGCTCGAAAAGGGTCGCGCGCAACTGAACGTGAATCCTGAAACGGCCATCGAGCTCGCTGAGAAAGCATCATCGATAGCACGGCAGACGCTCGCCGCTACGGAACGGGATGCGGTTCTCTCTGAATCGGATGCCGTGATAAGTCGCGCGTTGATCGGCCTTCGCCGGATCGACGAAGCCGAGGTCGCGATGAAGCGCGGCTTTGCACACGCAAAAACGAGCCAGATTGCCTTGCGCGTCGTCGGTGAACTCACGCTGGCGCAAGGTCGCATTTATCAATATCGCGATAATGTGCAGGGGGCGTTGGGCGCCTTTCAAGAGGCATATGGAATTTTCCGGTCTGTCGGCGAAAAGCGCTCGCAAGCAATTGCGCTTCAAAGCATAGCAAAGCTCTACATCGACGGCGGCGACGGCGAAAACGCGATCAGATATTATGCTCAGTCAGATGAAGAATATGCCGGTGATCCACTAATATCTCTATCCTCGCGAAACAACCGAGGCAGTGCCTATTTGTTTATGTCCAAGCCGCGTGAGGCAGAGATTGCGTTCAATCAGGCCTTGGCAATTGCGGAAGATATTGGCAGCTCGAAATATACAACGCGTATTTTGAGCAACATTGCTCAAGCGCAAATCGCACAGCGCCACCTCAGTGGTGCGTCTGCGACACTTGATCGGGCATTCGCAACAATGCAAGCCGGTGACACTGAAGACGAGGCATGGCGGCTCTGGCGGATGAGTGCGCAGATTGAGCTGGCGCGCAAAAATCTCGGACCAGCCACTATTGCTATAAAGCGGTCACTGGATGGCGTTGACCCGAAAACAAGCGACTCGGCTTATCGGGAAGCGCATGTTGCCGCCTATGAAATCTACCGCGCCTCGGGGCGCCAATATGATGCACTTGTTCAGCTTGAGGCCGTCTGGCGGCTCGACCGAGCCACGGCCGAACTGACCGCGACCAACAGTGCGGCGCTGATGGCCGCGCGCTTCGATTTCGCAAACCAGAATACCCGGATCGCGCAATTAAAAGCGAAAGAACTCGAACTTCAGCGGAATTTCTTGATTGCCGTTATCGCTGGCGGCACGGCGGCATTGATTTTGCTTACCTTTGGCTTAATCTTGATTACCCGTAGTCGTAACAGGGAACGGGCGGCGAAGCTGTTGCTTGCCCAGACCAACCGTGATCTTGAAAAGGCAATAGTGGCTAAAATGGAATTCCTTGCCACCACCAGCCACGAGATCAGAACGCCGCTCAACGGTATTCTCGGCATGACGCAAGTGATGCTGTCCGACCGCAAACTCAATGTGACGATGCGCGACCGCATTGGCATCGTGCATGACGCCGGTGAGGCGATGCGATCGCTCGTTGACGATATTCTTGACGTTGCGAAGATGGAAACCGGCAATCTGGCCGTGGGTTCGGGCATCGTCGATCTTAAATCGACTTTGCAGCAAGTGGCGCAAGTCTGGCGATTGCAGGCGGACGCAGCGGGCGTTGGTCTCGTCCTGATGCTCGATGATTGCCCCGAGGTGATCGAAGGTGATGCCGGTCGTATCCGCCAGATTATTTTCAACCTGTTGTCGAATGCCATGAAGTTTACCGAAAAGGGCAAAGTGGAGCTGGCAGTTCGCACCGTTGTTTCTGGTGCTGGACATCGTGTCCAGATTTCTGTGCACGATTCAGGGATTGGCATTGCCCCGGAATGGCATGAGTCTATTTTTGAACTGTTCCAGCAGGTCGATGGCGGCACAACACGTAAATATGGTGGAACGGGGCTCGGTCTCGCGATCTGCCGGAATTTGGCACGGGCAATGGGTGGGGACATATCAGTGGAAAGCGAGACGGGCTTCGGATCCACGTTTACACTTGATTTGCCGTTCGTTGTGCCGACGTCAGCGATGGCATTACGTCCAACGGGCGATGCCGGGGCACGTGCTGTATTGGTGATCGAACATAATCCACTGACGCGCGGGATGATGCGCGCGATCCTGTCGGCGCGCTTTGACGTCGTTGCTTTTGTGGGCGATGTTGCCGAGGCGACGGGCTATCTCGCGCTCGAGAAAGTCGACTGGATCGTTGCTGATGCGTCGTCGGTTGATGACTTTACTCGCTTGTTCAAGGCGACCGACTTGCCGATTATCGTGGTCGAAGGGGCTGATCCGGTTGCCGGCGATGTGCGCGCAGGGGCGCATGTCACGCTTGCCAAGCCGCTGACCAAGTCGGCGTTGCTTGCTGCGTTTGCCGGGTCTGACAAGACTGTCGCGGTGGCGGCATGAAGCTACTTTTCGTCGAGGACGATGCGATGAACCGGCGTGTCGTCAAAGACATGCTGAACGTCGCGGGCGTTATGATGGACGAAGCCGACGGCGCACATGAAGGGCTTCGCCTGATCGAGGCGGGTGACTATGATCTGATCTTGATGGATCTTCGCATGCCCGGCATGGACGGGCTGGCCGCGATTGCGGCAATCCGGCAGCGCGCTGACGACAAGGGGCGCTTGCCCATCATTGTGCTCACGGCCGATGCAGCAGCGGGCTTGCGCGAGAAATGCATGGCGGCGGGGGCCGATGAAGTCCTGTTCAAGCCGGTATCAATGCAATCGCTGTTCGATGCTATCGCTGTCCTCATGGTCGGGCGTGATGGTGGCGACACGGTCATTTCCTAAGCGGGCAGGGTTCGTTATGGCAGTGCGATGAGCACAGCCCCTGACTTTGATTTCGCGCTTGGCGAAACAGCCGACATGATCCGCGAGACGACTCGCCGTTTTTCGACCGACCGGATTGCGCCGATTGCCGCTTCGGTCGACGAGCATAACAAATTTCCGCGCGAGCTGTGGCCCGAAATGGGCGCACTTGGCCTGCACGGGATTACGGTTGAAGAGGAATGGGGTGGCCTTGGCCTCGGCTATCTCGACCATGTCGTTGCGATGGAGGAAGTGTCGCGCGCGTCGGCCTCGGTGGGCCTCAGCTATGGCGCGCATTCAAACCTGTGTGTGAACCAGATCCGGCGGTGGGGCTCGGATGACCAGAAGGCGCGGTATCTGCCAAAACTCATCAGCGGGGAGCATGTCGGCTCGCTCGCCATGTCCGAAGCGGGGTCGGGATCGGATGTCGTATCGATGCGCCTGAAAGCAGACGTGGTCAGCAACGACCGATACCGCTTGAACGGCACCAAATTCTGGATAACCAACGCGCCAGAAGCCGATACTTTGGTCGTCTATGCCAAAACTGGCGAGGGATCAGGCGGGATCACTGCATTCCTGATCGAAAAGGGGATGAAGGGCTTCAGCGTTTCGAAGAAACTCGACAAGATGGGGATGCGCGGGAGCGACACCGCCGAATTGGTGTTCGAGGATTGCGAAGTCCCGTTCGAAAATGTCATGGGCCCCACCAACGGTGGCGTTGGCGTCCTGATGTCGGGGCTTGATTATGAGCGCGCCGTGCTTGCCGCCGGGCCGCTCGGCATCATGCAGGCCTGTCTCGACGTCGTCCTGCCCTATGTCCGCGAGCGCAAGCAGTTCGGCAAAGCGATCGGATCGTTCCAGCTGATGCAGGGCAAGGTTGCCGACATGTATGTCGCGCTCAACAGCGCCCGCGCTTATGTCTATGCCGTGGCGCGCAATTGCGACGCAGGCAAAACGACCCGCTTCGACGCCGCAGGGGCGATCCTGCTGGCCAGCGAGAACGCGGTGAAAGTGTCGCTCGAAGCGATCCAGGCGCTGGGCGGAGCTGGTTATACCAAGGAATGGCCGGTCGAACGGTTTTTGAGGGACGCCAAGCTGTATGACATTGGCGCGGGCACGAACGAAATCCGGCGATTCCTGATCGGGCGGGAGTTGATCGGTTGAGCGCGCCGGTATTGGGCACAGCGCTGAACGTTGACAGTGACGGGTTCCGCGCCAACGCGGCGCATAACCGCGCGTTGAAGGATGATCTTTGGGCGAAGGTTGCCGAAGCCGCGCTGGGTGGAAATGAAAAGTCGCGCGAACGGCATGTGGCGCGGGGCAAGCTGTTGCCGAGGGAGCGGGTGGAAAGGGTGCTCGATCCCGGTTCGCCGTTTCTCGAGATCGGGCAATTGGCCGCCAACGACCTCTATGACGGCGAAGTCCCCGGCGCGGGCGTGATCGCGGGGATCGGCCGTGTCTCGGGGCGGCAGTGCATGATCGTCTGCAACGACGCGACGGTGAAGGGCGGCACTTATTACCCGATGACAGTCAAGAAGCATTTGCGCGCGCAGGAGATCGCGCTCGAGAACCGGTTGCCGTGCATTTATCTGGTCGACAGCGGCGGCGCAAACCTGCCGCATCAGGCCGAAGTTTTTCCCGATCGCGATCATTTCGGGCGGATTTTCTTCAATCAGGCGAACATGAGCGCGCGGCAGATCCCGCAGATCGCCTGTGTGATGGGCAGTTGCACGGCGGGTGGTGCCTATGTCCCCGCGATGTCCGACGAGACAGTGATCGTGCGCGGACAGGGGACGATCTTCCTGGCCGGCCCCCCACTGGTCAAGGCCGCGACGGGCGAAGTGATCAGCGCCGAAGAGCTGGGCGGCGCGGATACGCACGGGCGCAAATCGGGCGTGGTCGATCATGTCGCCGAGAATGACGAACATGCCCTGACGATTGTGCGCGATATTGTTTCGACTTTCGATAATTTACCGTTCGCCCTGAGCTTGTCGAAGGGCTGTCCTTCTTCCGGGGCGGGTGGTGCAAGAGAAGGGCAAGGCTTCGACAGGCTCAGCCCGAACGGTTTTAGGGTCAGGGCACCGAGGCCCCCAAAATATGACGCCGAAGACCTGTACGGTGTCATCCCCGACGATGTCCGCGCGCCTTATGACGTCCATGAGGTGATCGCCCGCATCGTCGACGGCAGCGAGTTTCACGAATTCAAGGCGCTCTACGGCACCACGCTCGTCTGCGGCTTCGCGCATATCTGGGGGATGCCGGTCGCGATCCTCGCCAATAACGGTGTGCTGTTCAGCGAGAGCGCGCAAAAGGGCGCGCATTTCATCGAACTCGCCTGCCAGCGGCGAATACCCTTGCTGTTTCTTCAGAACATCTCGGGCTTCATGGTCGGCGGCAAATATGAGGCGGAGGGAATCGCCAAGCATGGCGCAAAGCTCGTCACCGCGGTCGCAACCGCGAGCGTGCCCAAGATCACCGTCCTGATCGGTGGCAGCTTCGGTGCGGGCAATTACGGCATGTGCGGGCGGGCCTACTCGCCGCGTTTCCTGTTCACCTGGCCCAATGCGCGGATCAGCGTGATGGGCGGCGAACAGGCGGCGTCGGTGCTGGCGACCGTCCACCGCGATGCCGAGAAATGGACGGCGGATGAGGCCGAAGCCTTCAAGGCTCCGATCCGCCAGAAATATGAAGACGAAGGCAACCCTTATCACGCGACCGCGCGGCTGTGGGACGACGGGATCATCGACCCGGCGCAAACCCGCGATGTGCTGGGGCTGGCGTTGGCGGCGTGTCTGAATGCGCCGGTCGAGGAGGCGCCCCGGTTCGGGGTGTTCCGGATGTGAAATTAGAGGGCAGGTCGCTCCGAAAGTACGGATATTATTGTTTTATATCGTTGTCAGCCATTCTGATTACCTCAAATGTGCTTGACGCCTTGGCTCAGTGGTCGATTACTGCGCCTAATGGAATTTTGAGCGAATTTCTAAAGCACTACCGGTATTTCTTTCACGATAAAATTATCGGCAACACCGCTACTTTAGCAAACCACTCTTTTGGTTGGAGCTTTCGGCCCACATGGGTTCAAAAGAATCTCATTACGATGTACCTGATAGGCTTGCCGGTCATATTTTTGTCAACGCCATTGATGAGTGCGATCAGGCGTGAAGGGATGGACATTTGGAAGGCAACATCGCTCTTACTGCACATTTTTTGGCCAGCGCTTTTGTTTTTGATCATGACGTCACGCCCTAAGCTAACAAGGGCGGAAATAAATGAACTGGCAGAGGATCAAGAAAAACTGCAGGAATACATCAGTGATTATGGCTGGTATGGGCAATTTACGATTAAGTTCATTTTGATGTTCTGTTCAGTGGTTTTGCTAACTGCAATATTAGTGGTTGCAGACCGCTCCAACATTTTCACTTGAGGCATGAAATGATCCAATCCCTCCTCATCGCCAACCGCGGCGAGATCGCCTGCCGGATCATCCGCACCGCCCGCGCGATGGGCATTCGCACCGTCGCGGTTTATTCGGATGCTGACGCCAAGGCGTTGCATGTGCGGCAGGCGGATGAGGCGGTGCATATCGGGCCGTCGCCGGCGCGCGAGAGTTATCTGGTGGGTGAGAAGATCATCGCCGCCGCCCTCGCCACCAAAGCGGAGGCGATCCATCCGGGTTATGGCTTCCTGTCCGAAAACGCCGCGTTCGCGCAGGCCGTGATCGACGCGGGGCTGATCTGGGTCGGGCCGCGCCCCGACAGCATCACCGCGATGGGGCTGAAGGATGCGGCCAAGACGCTGATGGCCGCTGCGGGCGTTCCGGTGACGCCGGGCTATATGGGCGAGAACCAGGACCCGGCGTTCCTTGCCGAACGCGCCGCCGAAATCGGCTATCCCGTCCTGATCAAGGCGGTCGCGGGCGGCGGCGGGAAGGGGATGCGGAAAGTCGACACGGCGGCGGACTTCGCCGACGCGCTCGCCTCCTGCCAGCGCGAGGCCACCGCCTCGTTCGGCAACGCGCATGTCCTGATCGAAAAATACATCCAGCGCCCGCGCCATATCGAAGTGCAGGTGTTCGGCGACACCCACGGCAACATCGTCCATTTGTTCGAACGCGATTGCTCGCTCCAGCGCCGCCACCAGAAAGTGATCGAGGAAGCCCCCGCGCCGGGCATGGACGAAGCAACCCGCGCGATACTGTGCGACACCGCCGTCCGCGCGGCGAAGGCGGTCGACTATGTCGGCGCAGGCACGATCGAGTTCATCGCCGACGCGTCGGAGGGCCTGCGCGCGGATCGGATTTGGTTCATGGAAATGAACACGCGGCTCCAGGTGGAACATCCGGTGACCGAGGAGATTACCGGCGTCGATCTGGTCGAATGGCAACTGCGCGTGGCGAGCGGGGAAGTGTTGCCGAAGCGACAGGATGAGTTGAGCATCAACGGCTGGGCAATGGAAGCGCGGTTGTATGCGGAGGATCCGGCGAAGGGGTTTCTACCCAGTGTGGGGAATCTAGAGTTCTTCGAACTCGACGGCAGCGTGCGGATTGACACCGGGGTCTGCCAAGGGTCTGATGTGTCGCCTTTTTATGATCCGATGATCGCCAAAATGATCGCGCATGATCTTGATCGCGAAGGCGCAATCCAAGCGCTTGCTTGGGCGCTGAATGACAGCAAAATTTGGCCGGTAAAAAACAACGCTGCGTTCCTCATCAATGCGCTGGAGCATCCTGATTTTGCCTCGGGCGATGTCGACACCGGCTTGCTGCAACGAGCTGTCGACGAG
>JAYUQI010000108.1:0-4063 GCA_043756805.1 Sphingomonas sp. | reverse complement strand
TTGTTCCGTTGGCGGCGTTGGCTGCGCCCCAGCCTTCGCATTCGCAACCAGGCGCAATTGATTCACGGCTCGTGCGCAGATCTTTCAGCCCGATGCCGGCGTCGTTCAATTGACCAAAACTACCGACACCAAGCTGAATGGTACCGTTTGTAATCACGGCTGCGGATGCTGGCACTGCGATGAGCGCCGACCCTAGCAACATAGCGCTAAAAAGCTTTTTCATGGAGAACCCCCTAAATATCTATTCTGAAAGGACGCGACCGACCAGGAATTTTTCCCTTAACAGCGTATTAACGCATCAACGCGTTTCAGTGCAATCAATAAACGGCAGATTTTCAACAAAAACTAGGGTAAATTGGTTAACGTGCAGTTTCGGCACAGCTTGGGGAAAATAAAAAAGCCCCCCGGATTTCTCCGGAGGGCTCTTTGATTTCAGCTGTTCGTAAGCTTAGGCGAGCGAAGCAACCGCGTTGCGGCGACGGCCGCGCAGCGACATGCCGGCAATACCGAAGCCAGCGATCATCATCATCCACGTGGATGCTTCGGGAACTGCGCCGCCAATTCCTGGAGGTTGCGTCGTGATACCCGTAATCGTCACGCGCACGGGGGAAGTCATTGTATCAATACAGCAATTCGGACCCGTGATGAAATCATATGTCCCGTTTCCGAGCGGGATCGCCACGGTATACATCCAGTCGTTGTAAGTGCCGCTCCCCGCGTTGCCAGGATCGGCTTGGAAGCCGGTCAAACCTAACGAAGCCACGAGCGAATTGTTGAGGAAGCCCGTCCACTGAGCAGTTGTCGTGGTCCCAGTTCCGACATCGGTGATGTGTATGCCACCATTGGCTGTATCAGGTGCGCTCAAATCACCATGCCAGTGTTCACCCCAAAGCACGGTACCGAACGCAGTTTCCTGCCAGCCGAAAGTGACCAGATGAGCTTGTGCGCTGGTAGCAAAGACCGATCCAAACGCAGCTGCTGCATATAAGAATTTTTTCATGTCGCATTCCCTGTTTAAAACTAGGATGAATCGCGCACTATGCGCTGCGACTCAGGAACGACCCTTGATTAACATTACATTAAGGTGTTTTTCGCCGACATTCTAGGAAAAAAGCGACATCGCAGTTGGTCCAGTTTGGCACACATGAAAAATCCCGCCGCATTGCTGCGACGGGATTTTCCTTTGCACTAAATTAGTCGCAATCAGCTGTTCAGATAATCGCCGGCGTCGGCATCGGTCCCGTGGCCCGATGTGATCACTTCGCCAAGGGCATCGTCGCCGGTATCGGCTTCGACGGGCTGGCGCAGTTCGGCCTCATGTTCTTCGGCTGCGCTGTTGGGCGCGATCAAGGATGCCTGCCAGTCACGCTGTTGGGCACGCAGTGCGGCGTCACGGCTGGTCGCCGTAACCCGAAGACGGTTGAGGCCCGCGCCTGTCCCTGCCGGGATGAGCCGTCCGACGATGACGTTTTCCTTCAGGCCCGTCAGCGTGTCTTTCTTGCCCTGAACCGAGGCTTCGGTCAGCACGCGGGTGGTTTCCTGGAACGACGCCGCCGAGATGAAGCTGCGCGTTTGCAAGCTCGCCTTGGTGATGCCGAGGAGGACTGGCTTGCCTTCAGCAGGTGTCTGGCCCTTGGTCAGCTTGGCATTGGTTTCGTCCATCTCGGTCCGGTCGACCTGTTCGCCTGCCAGCAGGGTCGTGTCGCCGCCGTTGGTGATCTCAACCTTTTGCAGCATCTGACGAACGATCGTTTCGATGTGCTTGTCGTTAATCTTCACGCCCTGCAGACGATAGACTTCCTGAATTTCCGCGACGAGATATTCGGCAAGGGGTTCGATGCCCATCACTTCGAGAATATCATGCGGATCGGGCGAACCGCCGATCAGATTGTCACCGCGCTTGACGTAATCGCCTTCCTGAACGTCGATAACTTTCGACTTCGGGATCAGATATTCGACGATTTCGCTGCCGTCCTCGGGCTGGATGCCAATCTTGCGTTTGGCCTTGTAATCCTTGCCGAAAACGACACGGCCACTGACCTTTGCAATGATTGCATTTTCCTTGGGCTTGCGCGCTTCGAACAGCTCGGCAACACGCGGCAGACCGCCGGTGATGTCGCGTGTTTTGGCCGCTTCACGGCTGACACGAGCGAGAACGTCGCCGCCGAAAACGGTTGCGCCATCTTCGACCGAAAGCGTGGCCCCGACCGCAAGCATGTAGCGCGCGGCATCAGCGGCATCTTCACCGAGAAGGGACAGGCGCGGACGCAGATCCTCCTTGGTGCGGCCCTGACGATATTCGGTGACGACTTTCTGGGCGATGCCGGTGGCTTCGTCGGTCTGTTCGACGAGCGTCTGCCCTTCGACAAGATCCTGATATTTCACGATACCGCCGGTTTCGGTGATCACCGGCATGGTGAACGGATCCCATTCGACAAGGCGATCACCCTGCTTCACTTGAGCACCATCATCGAACAGCAGGTAGGCGCCGTAGGGAATACGGTGCACCGCACGTTCGCGGCCATCGGCATCGACAATCGCGATTTCGCCCTGACGCGACAGGGACACGCGGCGACCCGCTTTGTCCTTGATGATGCGCAGGTCGCGATATTCGAAGCTGCCGTCCGCCAATGCGTCGATGTTCGACTGCTCGTTGAGCTGCGCCGCACCACCGATGTGGAAGGTGCGCATGGTCAGCTGGGTGCCGGGCTCACCAATCGACTGTGCCGCAATAACGCCAACCGCTTCACCGATGTTCACAGGCGTCCCGCGCGCCAGATCGCGGCCATAACAGGCCCCGCAAACACCGCCGACGCTTTCGCAGATCAGGGGACTACGGATTTTCACCGCTTGCGTGCCGATCGCTTCGATCGTCAGGATATTGGCTTCGTCGAGCAACGTACCCGATGGAATCATCACTTCGTTGGTCTTGGTATCGACGATGTCTTCCATCGTCGTGCGACCGAGGATGCGCTCACCCAGCGATGCGATGACCGAACCGCCCTGAACAATGGCCTTCATTTCAAGCGCACGTTCAGTGCCACAATCGAGTTCGACGATCGTGCAATCTTGACTAACATCAACCAAACGGCGCGTCAGATAGCCCGAGTTCGCCGTCTTCAACGCCGTGTCCGCGAGGCCCTTGCGGGCACCGTGGGTCGAGTTGAAATACTCAAGGACGGTCAGGCCTTCCTTGAAGTTCGAGATGATCGGCGTTTCGATGATTTCGCCCGACGGTTTGGCCATCAGGCCGCGCATGCCGGCAAGCTGCTTGATCTGCGCCTGCGAACCACGCGCACCCGAGTGCGCCATCATGTAGATCGAGTTGATCGGCATCTCGCGGCCCTTGTTGGGGCCGTCTTCATAGCGCTTCACAGCCTTGATTTCGTCCATCATGGCATTTGCCACCTGGTCGCCGCAACGGCTCCACGCGTCGATCACCTTGTTGTACTTTTCCTGCTGCGTGATCAGGCCATCCTGATACTGCTGCTCGAAATCCTTTACGAGCGCGCGGGTATCGTCAACCGTGCCGACCTTCGAATCCGGGATGATCATGTCGTCCTTGCCAAACGAAATGCCTGCCTGGAACGCGTGCTTGAAGCCAAGGCTCATGATCGCATCAGCAAACAGCACAGTCTCTTTCTGGCCTGCGTGACGATAGACGATGTCGATAACGTCGCCGACTTCCTTCTTGGTCAGCAAGCGGTTGACGACATCGAACGGCACCTTGTGGTTGTTCGGCAGGCACTCGCCGAGCAACATGCGCCCGGGGGTGGTTTCGAAGCGCTGCATGACCTGTTCGCCGGCTTCGTTCGTCTGAGGAACACGGCTGATGATCTTGGTGTGCAGTGTCACGGCCTTTGCCTGCAACGCCTGATGCACTTCGACCATGTCGGAGATCATCATGCCTTCGCCGGGTTCGCCTTCCTTCAGCATCGACAGATAATAGAGGCCGAGCACCATATCCTGCGACGGAACGATGATCGGCTTGCCGTTGGCGGGCGACAGGATGTTGTTGGTCGACATCATCAGGACGCGCGCTTCCAGCTGAGCCTCGAGGCTC
>JAYUQI010000107.1:0-11590 GCA_043756805.1 Sphingomonas sp. | reverse complement strand
ATTCCGCAGCTTGAGAATTCGATCCGCTATGTCTTGAAGAACGCCAACGCGCACAGTGCGAAGATGATGTCCGACCTTACTCAGGATGATCGCTCGTTAAGTGGCCTGCTTGAGCACATGCGCGACGAAATGGAAACGATATTTGGCGTGGACCTAGTTCACGAGATCGATCTGCTGTTCAATTACCGCCCCGGACCTGCATTAAGGCATCAGGCCGCTCATGGAAAAATGACAGACGGCCAGTGTCATAGCTCCGATTCGATTTATGCCTGTTGGTTGATCTACTATATGACCTGCCTGCCACTGATCGATCATTGGAAAGATCTGATAGGTCCGGAGATTGAAACGCAGGTTTTTTGATGGGCCTGCCTGAACGGACGACCGCTTTTAGCCTAATCACCATGCCATTTAAACGGCCAAAAACTTCGTCGTATTCTGCCATCCCGACTGAGACACCAACTGGTTGCCCCGTTTGCGCGCGGTTGCTTTGCTCGCTAGATCGACCCGATGAAAATCGCTTCCTGGAATATCAATTCGGTCCGTGCGCGGCTTGGCATTGTCGAGCGTTTCCTGATCGAGCAATCGCCCGACATCCTCTGCCTTCAGGAAACCAAGGCGATGGACGCGGTTTTCCCCGTCGATATGTTCCACCGGCTTGGCTATGCGCACCAGATGCTGTGCGGCCAGCCGATGCACCACGGTGTTGCCATCCTGTCCAAAGTGCCCTTGATCGAGGACAATCGCCACGACTGGCAGGATAATGGCGAAGCGCGGCACATCGGCGCGCGCTTGCCAAACGGCGTCCGGCTCGAAAATGTCTATATCCCCGCCGGCGGCGATATTCCCGACCGCGATCTCAACCCCAAGTTCGGCCAGAAGCTCGATTTCGTCGAACGGATGACCCGCTGGTCCGAAACGCTTGCCGACCCGACGATTATCGTTGGCGATTTCAACATCGCGCCGCTTGAAAGCGATGTCTGGGGCCACCGCGAACTGCTGAATGTCGTCAGCCACACGCCCATCGAAGTCGCGGCACTGAACGCATTGCAAGCGGCGGGCAACTGGACCGATCTCGGCCGTCATTTCGTTCCCGCGCCGCAGCGGCTTTATACCTGGTGGAGCTACCGCGCGAAGGATTGGGCGGCGTCGGATCGCGGGCGGCGGCTCGATCATATGTGGGCCACGCCCGATGTCGCCGCGCAGGCCGTCGCGCATGCGGTGCATGAGCCCTGCCGCAGTTGGGAAAAGCCGTCCGATCACGTCCCGCTGGTCACCGAGTTCGCGTTCTGAGCGATCCGAAATCAGCCGCGCGCGCCATCGACGCGCTGCGCCGTGGCTGGCCGGTCGCGGTCGGGCCGCTGCATCTGCTCGCGATTGAGACGGCGGACGATGCGCGCCTCACGGCTTTTGATCCCGATGGAACGGCAGACATCCTCCTCGCCGGATCGCGCGCCGCAACACTCAAACTCACCAACCAGCGCGCGGCCGGCGACTGTCAGGGGCCGGTTATCGTCGCGCGCACGCCGTGGCTCACCCTCCCCGCCGCCCGCGCCCTCGCCGACCCCGCAACCGATCTGGCCAATCCCTTCCAAGGGCCGTTTCAACTCATTGAAAATAAACAAGAAAATGCGACAACAGCGGCTCTCGAACTGGCTCGACTGACGGGCATCCTCCCCGCCTTCTACATGCGTGAAGATGGTGAAGTTGAAGCCGTGACGTCACCCGATGACATTGCCGCCTATGACGACGCCAATCGCCTCGCCATCGTCGCCCGCGCCTTCCTCCCCGTCGCCGCATCAGAGACTGCGGAGATCGTCGCCTTCCGCAGCCCCGAGACCATCGAGGAGCATGTTGCGCTCCTGATCGGCACGCCCGACGGCGCGCCGCCGCTGGTCCGCCTGCACAGCGAATGCCTGACCGGCGATGTCCTCGGCAGCCTCAAGTGCGACTGCGGGCCGCAGCTCCACGCCGCGCTCCACGAGATTGCGACCAGCGGCTGGGGCATCCTGCTCTATCTGCGACAGGAAGGGCGCGGGATCGGCCTGATCAACAAGCTGCGCGCCTATCAGCTGCAGGATCAGGGCTATGACACCGTCGACGCCAACCTGCGCCTTGGGTTCGCCATCGATGCCCGCGATTTTGGCGTCGCCGCGCGGATGCTGACACTGCTCAACACACCGCGTATCCGCTTGCTCACCAACAACCCAGCGAAGGTCGCTGGTCTTGAAGCATCCGGCATCGCGGTGATCGAACGCGTGCCACATTACCTGCCGCCCAACCCGCACAACGAACGCTACCTCGCGACCAAGCGCGACCGCACGGGGCATCAGCTTTAGGCGAGCAGCATGGTGACTTCGGCAAAGCTGTGCGCGACGTCATGCACCCCTTCGGCGCGCAGTTTGCCGGCATGGCCATCGCCGCAATGCCGCCCCGCTGCCAGACCAATGACATGCGCGCCCGATGCAACGGCGCCGCGCGCGCCAACAGGTGAATCCTCGATGATCAGCGTCCGTTTGATGTCGGCACCAATCGCCTTGGCCGCATGAAGATAGATATCGGGTGCAGGCTTGCCGCGCGTGACATGCTCGCGCCCCGAATAGATGTGTGCGCCGAATGCGTCACGCAGCCCGATATGATCGAGGTGGCGCGTAATCCACTGGGTCGTGCTCGATGACGCAATTGCGCGGGGGACAGTCAGAGACAGTGCGTTGACGAACTCGATTGCCCCGGCGACCGAATCGAGCCCTTCATGCATGACGCGCTCGTCCTCAGCCTTGCGCGCGCTGTGAAACCCCTCGGGAATGGGGCCGCCGATCCAGCCAGACACCGCATCAAGAAAGTCGCGCCCACCGAGCCCCACGAAATTGTCGAGCGCCTGGTCAACCGTTGTCGGATGGCCCAGCGCGGTCAGCGCGTCGGCAATCTGGACGTTGCTGACAAATTCGCTTTCGATCAGGACACCGTCGAAGTCGAAGATAACCGCATCGAACCTCATGCGCGTGCTCCGAACAACGCGGTGCCGACGCGGATGTGCGTCGCGCCGAGTTTGACCGCGCTTTCGAAATCACCCGACATGCCCATGCTGAGCTGATCGAGCCCATGATCGCGCGCCAGCTTGGCAAGCAGCGCGAAATAGGGCGCGGGTTCGCGGTCAGCCGGCGGGACAGCCATGAGTCCGGTAATGGTGACACCAGCGGCACGCGCTTCGGTCAGGAGGTCGGAAATGTCGGCGACCACACAGCCGCCTTTCTGATCCTCGTCGCCGACGTTGACCTGAAGAAAGCAAACCGGAAACCGCCCGACTTTCGCTTGCGCCCGGCCCAGCGCGGTGATCAAGGACGAGCGGTCGACCGAATGAATGACGTCAAACAGCGCAACGGCCTCGTCAGCCTTGTTTGACTGCAATTGGCCGATGAGATGCAAACGGATGTCGGGGGTGGCCGCCACCAGCGCAGGCCATTTCGATTGCGCTTCCTGAACACGGTTTTCACCAAAATCGCGCTGACCCGCTGCAATCAAGGGCGCGATGTCATCGGCGCTTTTGGTCTTCGACACAGCGATCAAAACGGTTGCGTCAGCGGGTCGTCCTGCCAGCTTTGATGCCTTGGCAATGGCGGCATGCACGCTCGCCAAGCGGGTTTCGGGATCAGTCATCGCCGCGCTATAGGCAGCGCAATGCGCCACCGCCACCACCCCCTCCCGAAAATCTGGTTGATGACCGATCCGCGTATCGCAGACCTTCGGGCGGCAATCCGGCGCTTGCCGCGACGATCGGGGATCATCTTCCGGCATTATCATCTGCCACGGACGGAGCGGCGCGCGTTGTTCAGACAGGTCGCAAAACTGGCAAAAGCACGCGGACACAAGCTGCTGCTGGCTGATCACCCGATGATCGCCCGGCAATGGGGCGCCGATGGCGCGCACAGCCGATCAGGCCATCGGTCCTGCGGGATTCGAACGGTTGCCGTGCATAATCGACGCGGAGCGGCAGCGGCAAAGCGGATCGGTGCCGACCTTATTTTGGTGTCGCCGGTTTACGCAACAAACTCGCATCCCGGCGCAAAGGCGATTGGCGCACGTGGCATCGGCATGATTGCGGGAACGCAGCGCAGGCAAACAATCGCTTTGGGCGGGATGACCCAAAAGCGCGCAAAATTGCTGGGCGCGCTCAACCTATATGGCTGGGCGGCAATCGATTCGCTCAATCACTGACGTCTGAACTTGCCGATGTCGTCGCCGCAACAGCACGCAAGGCACCTGTCTGGGCACGCAACGAATTCAGATGACCGCGCATGCGCAGCCACAAAATCGGAAGTGTTACCAACCCTGCTAAGAAGAGATAAGTTGCCACTACCGCTGCAAACTTCTCAATTCCAAGCGCAATTGCCAAAACGGCAATTGCGATTCCGATCGCGAACCGAACCGGACCACTCAGTATCTGCGCTCCCTGCATCTTAACAGTGACTGTGTTCAAATTGCCGCCGCGGTGTAACTCGCCTGAGCCAATCATTTTGACCGCCACTTTAGTTGCGGAGCCAATCCTCGCGAATGTAAATACAGTGCAGACGACGGTGACCGTGACCCAATAGAATAGTGCTGGCACAAGAACTGTTGCTAATGGCGCATAAATACCCACGGAAAAACCACACAACGCGGCGATCAAAATCACCTGCTTATTACGTTGCCAGAATGTCAGCTTCACGGATTGATCTTGAATGTTCATCTTAACATCGTAAGCTCAAAATCCCTAAATTTTATCTAATAGGATTAGAACTTTAGAACTTGAACGCAGTACCGATATAGACAGCCTGGCTGTCGCGCCGCGTATCCGCAGCCACGGGGCCAAGCCGGTCACGATCCGATGCGCGGAACTTCAGGCCCGCCGTGACGTCGATGTTGCGCGTCAGCGAGTAAGATCCGCTCATCCCGACAGACATGCCGTTGTCGCCGGCCAGCGCCTTTGGCGTGTTGGGCGTCGCGCGGTCACTGCCAACGGCAACGCGCGTGGTGAAATTCTTGATACGATAGCTGACGCCGAGATCGACTGATTCGCGACCACCCACAGTGCCGAGGTCAACTTTTTCGACATCACCCGAAAAAGCAAAACGCTTCCAGCCGAGCGCGACACCGAGATTATAAGCGACCGGCATGATGCTGGTCGTTGGCGCGTTGACCAGCGCCATCCGTTCGCCGCCAGCGTTGCGTTGCGTCGTTTGAGCGCGCACCGCCACCGTGACCGACCGGTTCAGCCGCACACTGGCCGATGCCGGGGTGAAGCGCATGCCGCTTGATGAAATGCCACTGCGCGCGAGCAAAGCTGAAAGCCGTGCATCGGTTACCGCCGGGGTAAACGCCCCCAAGCCGCCTCGCGCACCAAGCGATACGCGCGGCTTGATCGTCCGCAAATCGCCCGAGGCGCTGATCGCAGGGGACAGCGCAAGCGCGAGCATGGATAATGCCCCCGCTGTTGCCCCAATAACGATGCGTCGGTCGCGCACGAATCGAATCCCCTTGATGCCGCAAGCGTAACATAGTGTCTTTGTTCTTTGCTACCAGTCCCGCCGCCATTTTGCCAGCGCCTGTGGCATATCGCACACAGCTTGATGCCTTGCAGGGCGAGCAACTCCGGCTATAACGCGGTGACTGCGCAAAAGATGCGCCAATTTCAAGGAATGCCATGTCCCGCCGTCTTTATACCGCTCTTGCGATTGCGCTCATCACGACCACGGCCGCGTGCGGCAAAAAGGAAAAGCCCGGTCGCATTGCCGATCTTGCCGCTTCGAAAGTCACCACAATCGGGATCAACGCCTATCTGTGGCGCGCCGCGCTCGACACGGTTTCTTTCATGCCGATCGTGCAGACTGATTCGAATGGCGGCGTGATCGTGACCGACTGGTATGTGAACCCCAACAGCCCCGGCGAGCGCATGAAGCTGGCCGTGACCATCCTTGACCAGGATTTACGCGCGGACGCCCTGCGCGTCGCCGCCTCGCGACAGGTCATGACGGCGGGCCAGTGGGTCGATGCGCCGGTGCAGGCCGCGACCGTCCAGAAACTCGAGGATATCATCCTCACCAAAGCGCGCGACCTGAGGCGCAGCGCCGTCGCGGGCTGATCAGCCCATGACAGAGCGGTTCAACCCCCTCGCCGCTGACGTGCGCTGGCAGAAAGTCTGGAACGAGCGCGGCACGTTTACCGCCAACGCCGACGCCAGCGACAAGCGCGCTTATGTGCTCGAGATGTTTCCCTACCCGTCGGGGCGCATCCACATGGGCCATGTTCGCAATTATGCGATGGGCGACGTCATTGCGCGCTACAAGAAGATGACCGGCCATGCCGTGCTCCACCCGATGGGATGGGACGCATTCGGGATGCCCGCCGAAAATGCCGCCATGGAAAAAGGCGTGCATCCCGGCGAATGGACGCGCGCGAATATCGCAGCCATGCGTGCGCAATTGAAGCGGCTGGGCCTGGCGATTGACTGGACACGCGAACTTTCGACGTGCGAGCCTGACTATTACGGACACGAACAAGCGCTGTTCCTGGATTTGTATAAGGCCGGGCTCGTGTATCGGCGCGAATCGTCGGTCAATTGGGATCCGGTCGACATGACGGTGCTCGCCAACGAGCAAGTCATCGACGGGCGCGGCTGGCGATCGGGCGCACTGGTCGAGAAGCGCAAGCTCAACCAGTGGTTTTTGCGGATTACCGATTTCGCCGAGGATCTGCTCGAGGGGCTGAAAACGCTCGAGCATTGGCCCGACAAAGTGCGGCTGATGCAGGAAAACTGGATCGGCAAATCGGTGGGTATGCGCGCATCGTTTGCATTAAGCGATGGATCGGACAGTATCGATGTCTTCACAACGCGCCCCGATACGATTTTCGGCGCAAGTTTCGTGGCGATTGCATGCGACCATCCGCTGGCACAGCAATTGGCGGCGAACCGCTATGCGCTCGAACAGTTTATCGAGCAGTGCAAGCTGGGCGGGACGACGGCCGCCGAGATCGAAACAGCGGAAAAGCTGGGGTTTGATACCGGGCTGACGGTCGATCATCCGTTTGATGCAGCGCTGAAACTGCCGGTGTTCGTCGCGAATTTCGTGCTGATGGATTATGGCACGGGTGCCGTCATGGGCGTCCCCGCGCATGACCAGCGCGATCTGGATTTCTCGCGCAAATATGAATTGCCGGTGCGCCGGGTCGTAGCGGATGGTGAGATTATCGATCCCTATTTCCGGGGCAATGAAGCGTATAACGGCCCCGGCACGCTCGTAAATTCGGGCTTTCTCGACGGCATGGATGTCAAAACCGCCAAAGCCGCCGTCATCGCACGCGGGGAGGCGGAAGGCTGGGGCGAGGGGCAGACGCAATATCGTTTGCGCGACTGGGGCGTGTCGCGGCAACGCTATTGGGGGACGCCGATCCCGATCATCCACTGCGATTTCTGCGGCGTCATGCCGGTGCCGCGCAGCCAGTTGCCGCTGGTTTTGCCCGAGGATGTAACCTTCGACATTCCCGGCAATCCGCTCGACCGGCATCCGACGTGGAAAGCTGTCGCCTGCCCCAATTGCCGCGAACCCGCGCGGCGCGAGACCGACACGCTCGATACCTTCGTCAATTCGTCGTGGTATTTCATCCGCTTCGCGAGCCAGCCTAAGGATGCGCCGTTCGACCGCGCGGAAGCCGAGAAGTGGTTGCCGGTTGGCCAATATATCGGTGGGGTCGAGCATGCGATCCTGCACCTGCTCTACGCGCGTTTCTGGACGCGGGCGTTGCAGCATATCGGGCGGCTAGGCATTGCCGAGCCGTTTGCGGGACTGTTCACGCAGGGGATGGTGACGCACGAGACGTATTTTGAGTTACCCGGCGTGAACCCCCTTCGCCCGGGAGACGACCTTCCTCTGGTAAACGCGATCACTTGGTATTCACCGAGTCAGGTCGACAAGGAAGATGGCCTCGCGCCTGAATTCGTTCGGGTGAAAGGCACCGATAGGATCGCTCAAATCGGCCGCATCGAGAAAATGTCGAAGTCGAAGAAAAACACGGTCGATCCCGAGCCGATGTTCGACACCTATGGCGCGGACGCGGTGCGCTGGTTCATGCTGTCCGACAGTCCGCCCGAGCGCGATTTGCCGTGGTCCGAAGCAGGAATCGAAGGAACATGGAAGTTCGTCCAGCGGCTGTGGCGCTTGTTCGAAGCACCGCGCGGCAACGACGGCGCGGACTTGGGACTAGACCGCGCACTGCACCGCGCTATCGACGGTATCGGCAAGGACATCGACGCCCTGCAATTCAACAAGGCGGTCGCGCGCGTGCATTCGCTCGCCAATGCCATCGAGAAAGCCGCGCCGTCCGCCTCGCGCGACACCGCGATCTCCACGCTAGTCCGCCTGATCGCGCCGATGCTCCCGCATCTGGCCGAGGAAGCCTGGGCCGTAATGGGGAATGACGGCCTGGTCGCCGATGCCGCATGGCCCGAAGCCGATCCCACGCTATTGATCGATGACGAAGCGACGATTGCGATTCAGGTGAATGGCAAGCTGCGCGACACGATCACCGTGGCCAAGGGGACGCCGAAAGAGGCGCTCGAAGCATTGGCGCTCGCATCGGCCAATGTTGTCCGCATGCTTGACGGCGCGGCGCCGAAAAAGGTCGTCGTTGTGCCCGATCGTCTGGTAAACGTGGTGGCATGAAGCGCCTAGTCCTTCAAAAAACAACCGTCACCCCCGCGCAGGCGGGGGTCCAACGCCCCATGTCGAGGTTCGGGCGTTGGATTCCCGCCTTCGCGGGAATGACGAGGGTTTTTGGGCTTGGAGTGCTCTTCACCCTTTCCGCTTGTGGTCTGCGTCCGCTTTATAGTGGCGGTAGCAACGGAGCGGTCGCGCAGACGCTTCAGGGGATTGATGTCGCGCCCATCGAAGGCGGGAAATCGGGCTGGCTGGTGCGCAATGCGCTGACCGACCGGTTGGGTAGCGGTGGCACGAAGCAATATCGCCTTGATGTCGAACTCGACGACAAGATCGAAGGTTTCGGTGTGCGCAGCGATGATGCCATTACCCGCGAGCGACGGACGCTGCGCGCGCGATACAAGCTCACCGATGCAGCAGGCAAGGTGCTGCTCGACGCGACCGCGGGATCCGACGTCGGCATTGATGTGGTCAGTTCCGAATATGCGACGATTGCGGCGGAAAATACGGCGCTCGAGCGGCTATCGGGCATTGTTGCAGACCAGATCGTCGCGCGCATCGCGCTCTATGCCGAGCGTAATGGGCCCAAGTGAAGGTTAAAGAGGCCCAGATCGCCAAGGCGCTCGACAATCCCAACAGTGCTGTCAGACTTTATCTGCTTTACGGCCCGGATGATGCGGGATCGCGCGCGCTTGCCGCTCGTCTCGAACGTGCGATGGGGCCGGAAGCCGAGCGGATCGACCTCGACGGCGCAACGCTGAAGGAGGATCCGGCGCGACTGGCCGACGAAGCCGCAGCTTTTTCACTTTTTGGCGGCAAACGCCACATCCGCGTCACGGGCGGCGATGACTGCGCCAATGCCGTCGTTGCGCTGCTCGAAACCGAAGCGGTGGGCAATCCCGTCGTCATGATCGCGGGCGCGCTCAAACCAACCTCAGCATTGATGAAAGCTGCGCTCGATCATCCGGCCGTCATAGCGTTTCAGGGGTATAAACCCGAAGGTGCCGGGCTGGAAACATTGGCCATCAGCATAGGGCGCACTTGCGGTCTGCGGCTGCCCCCCAGCGTGGCGGCGCGGCTTGGCGCAAACTGCCTCGGCGACCGAGCCGTGCTCGAACGCGAGATCGAAAAGCTGGCGCTTTATCTTGATGCCGCGCCGGATCGGCCACGCGAGGCCAGCGACGAGGCTGTGGCCGCCATTGGCGCAGACCTGACCGAAGTCGACACCAGTCGACTGGTCAATGCCGTGCTGAACGGCGATCTGCCCGTCGTCACACAAGAACTGACCGAGGTCGAGATCAGCAATGGCTGGGTGCCCGCGATGCGCGCGCTGCAACGGCGGCTGATATTGCTGGCGCGGTTGCGCAGTGACGTCGATGCCGGAAAGTCGCCCGGTGCCGCCGTGGCGTCACTTGGTAAAGCATTGTTTTTTAAGGAACAACCCGCCGTGACCGCGCAACTCTCACGCTGGTCCTCGGCACGGTTGGCAACGGCTTCGGCACGACTTTTTGCCAGCGAAGGCGCGATCATGGCAAGTGGTACGGCCGGTCATGTCATTGCTGCCGAGGAACTTATCGCCATTGCCCGCGTCGGCCAGCGATTGCGGTAGGCACCGCAGTCCTGAGCTTGTCGAAGGACAGTTAGCGTGAACTGTCCTTCGACAAGCTCAGGACTATCGGGTCTTTGCTAAATCTTCTCACCACTGAGGCGCTGGCAGATCATGTCGAGCTGGTCGAGCGTCGCATAATGCAGCGTAACACTTCCCGAACCGGCCTTATGCGTAATCCCGACATTCAAACCGAGCAAATCGCCCAGCTGGCGCTGCAACATCGCAATGTCTTCGTCGGGCACTGGCCCGGTCATCGACTTATATTCGACAGGGCCAGGACGCTTTGCACGCTTGATCTGTTTTTCAACATCGCGGACAGAGAGGTTTTTGGCAATGACTTCCTGTGCCAGCGCCACCGCATCGTCGGCGCCAAGCAGCGCGCGTGCGTGGCCCATTGACAGGCGGCCATCGGCAACCATCGAGCGCACAGGCAGCGGCAAATCGAGCAGGCGCATCAGGTTTGCGACATGGCTGCGCGATTTATGGACGATCTTGCCAAGCGCTTCCTGGCTATGTCCGTGCAGTTCGATCAGCCGCTTATAGGCTTCTCCTTCCTCAATCGCGTTGAGGTCTGCACGCTGGATATTTTCGATCAGCGCGACTTCAAGCGTAACCCCATCATCAAATTCACGAATTATTGCAGGGATTTGGTGCAGCTGTGCGCGCTGGGCCGCCCGCCAGCGCCGTTCGCCCGCGACAATGCGAAACTTGTCGCCAACGGGTCGAACGACGATGGGTTGTAACACGCCACGCGACGCTATCGAAGCCGCCAGCTCATCCAGCGCTTCGCTGTCGAAAAAGCGGCGCGGCTGATCGGGGTCCGCCGAAATATCGGCAATCGCAATCTCACGCACACCGTCATTGGACGGGCCGCGCTCGACTTCGCTGTCGCCGAGCAGCGCAGAGAGTCCGCGACCGAGCGCGGGTGCACGACGTTTGGCGGTAACCGGCTCGATCATGCGGCGGCTGCTGTCAGACGCGGGAGCCGCGCAATCAGTTCGCGGGCGAGCCGGATATAGGCCTCCGACCCCGAGCAGCGCATGTCATAGACCAACGCGGGCAGCCCGTGACTTGGCGCTTCGGACAGGCGGACGTTGCGCGGGATAACCGTTTCAAACACCACATTTCCAAGACACGCGCGGACATCCTGCGCAACTTGTTCGGTTAGGCGATTGCGGCGGTCATACATTGTCAGCGCGACCCCCAGGATCGACAGGCCGGGGTTGAACTTCGCGCGAATTCTTTCAATCGTTTGAAGCAGTTGCGACAATCCTTCGAGCGCAAAGAACTCGCA
>JAYUQI010000106.1:0-11673 GCA_043756805.1 Sphingomonas sp. | reverse complement strand
TGGTCCGCGACAACCGAAGGCGTCAGCCCGTGGATCTATCAGAAGATCAGCGAAACCTACGTGCTCGACGACGACATGCGCGAGCGCCTTGCCGCGCTTAACCCCAAATCCACCGCCCGGATGGCAAGCCGCTTGCTCGAAGCCAGCGACCGCAATTTCTGGGCGCCCGACGCCGAAACGCTCGCCGCGCTCCACGCCGCATCCGACGCCATCGAAGACCGGCTCGAGGGGATTGCGGCGTGAGAATCTCTACCATCTCTTTCACCGCAGTCCTGAGCCTGTCGAAGGACGGTTATCGCAAACCGTGCTTCGACAAGCTCAGGACTGCGGCGCAACGCATGAGGAACATATAATGGCATTGATGGACCCACCCCTGCGCTCACGCCTCGACGGCGACGGTAGCGTGCAAGTGAAGCTCGATGAGGGCGACAAAATCGGCAATGCCAAGGTCATTGCGGTGTATGGCAAAGGCGGGATCGGCAAGTCGACCACCTCGTCAAACCTGTCCGCCGCGCTGTCACTGCTCGGCAAGCGCGTGCTCCAGATCGGCTGCGACCCGAAGCATGACAGCACCTTCACGCTCACCAAGAAGCTGATGCCGACGGTGATCGACGTTCTCGAAACCGTCGAGTTCCACGCCGAAGAACTCCGCCCCGAAGATTATATGTTCGAAGGGTTCAACGGCGTCATGTGCGTCGAAGCCGGCGGACCGCCAGCGGGCACCGGCTGCGGCGGCTATGTCGTCGGGCAGACCGTGAAACTGCTCAAGCAGCATCATCTGCTCGAAGAAACCGATGTCGTGATTTTCGACGTTCTCGGCGATGTCGTCTGCGGTGGCTTTGCCGCGCCGCTCCAGCATGCCGAACGCGCGGTTGTTGTCGCTGCCAATGATTTCGACAGCATCTTCGCGATGAACCGCATTGTCGCGGCAATTAAAGCCAAGTCGAAAAATTACGATGTGCGCATGGCGGGCGTCATCGCCAACCGCAGTGCCGCAACCGACGAGATCGACCGGTTCAATGCCGCAACTGGCCTGAAAACGCTTGCGCATTTCCCGGACTTGGACGCGATCCGCCGCAGCCGCCTGAAAAAATGCACGATCTTCGAAATGGAAGACACGCCCGAAGTCGAAGCCGTGCGCAAGGAATATATGCGCCTCGCGGCTGTTCTGTGGGCAGGGACCGATCCGCTTGACGCGATGCCGATGAAGGACCGCGACATATTCGAATTTCTGGGCTTCGAATGATGGCCAACGCTGCTCCCCTTCCTCGTCATTCCCGCGAAGGCGGGAATCCAACGCCCAATCTCGAGCCTCGCGGGTTGGATTCCCGCCTTCGCGGGAATGACGAAAATGGCAGTTATGCGCTTAGCAAAGCCAGGCTCGAAACCTATTTCGACCGCACGGCGCGCGATGCGTGGGAGCGGCTGACCTCGGATGCGCAGGTCAGCGGGATCCGCGCCACCGTCCGCGCGGGTCGCGACAAGATGCGCGCGAGCATTCTCGACATGCTGCCTGCCGACATGACCGGACTTCGGTTGCTTGATGCCGGCTGCGGCACCGGATCGCTCGCGGTCGAAGCGGCAATGCGCGGGGCCAGCGTCGTCGCGATCGACGTCGCGGCGGGTCTCGTCGACATTGCCCGCAAGCGCGCACCGGTCGGCCTGAAGATCGACTGGCGCAGCGGCGACATGCTCTCGACCGACCTCGGCAGCTTCGATCATGTCGTCGCGATGGACTCGCTGATTCACTACCGCGCGTTCGACATTGTCGATGTTGTCACCGAATTGGCGGCGCGGACACGCGGGTCAATCCTGTTCACCTTCGCGCCGAAAACGCCGCTTTTGACCGCGATGCACACGGCTGGCCTCCTGTTTCCCCGCTCGGACCGCGCCCCGGCAATCATCCCGGTCACCGAAAAGCTGCTCCGCAAATTGCTCACCGACGCCATCCCGCACAAAAGCGTTGGCCGCAGCACACGCATTTCGGGCGGATTCTACACAAGTCAGGTGCTCGAAGTCGCGTGAACAACCCGCTGCGCCCCGACATGTGGAACCGCCTCGGCACCAGCTTCCTGCCGTTTGCCGATGCCGCGAGCGCCGAATTGCCGCTTGGCCGCATCCTGCGCCTGTCGCTGTTCCAGGTGTCGGTCGGCATGTGCGCGGTGCTGCTTACGGGCACGCTCAACCGCGTGATGATCGTCGAGCTGAAAATGTCGGCCACGCTGGTCGCGCTGATGGTCTCGATCCCGCTACTGTTTGCCCCGCTGCGCGCGCTGATCGGGCACAAGTCGGATACGCACCGCTCGGTTCTCGGCTGGAAGCGCGTTCCTTATATCTGGTTCGGGACGCTGATGCAGTTTGGCGGTCTTGCGATCCTGCCGTTTGCGCTGCTGATCATGTCGGGCGGCGGCATGGGATCGCCCGTGATCGGCCAAGTTTTTGCGGCGGTCGGGTTCCTGCTTGTCGGCGCCGGGATGCACACGACGCAGACCGCAGGCCTCGCGCTGGCGACTGACCTTGCCACCCCTGAAAAAGCGCCACGTGTCGTTGCGCTGCTTTATGTGATGTTGCTGGTCGGCATGATGATCAGCGCGCTCGTCATCGGCCGCTTGCTGGTCGATTTCTCAGCCACGCGCCTCGTCCAGATCGTCCAGGGCGTCGCGGCGATGACAGCGTTGCTCAACATCATAGCGCTCTGGAAACAGGAAGCGCGTAATCCGCAACGCACGGCAATGGCCGCGCAGCATCCCGATTTCAGCAGCGTCTGGGCCGCCTTCATCGGCGTGCCTGCCACCCGCCGTCTGCTTGTCGCCATCGGCCTCGGCGCGGCGGCCTTTGCGATGCAGGATGTCCTGCTCGAGCCTTATGGCGGCCAGGTCCTCGGCCTCTCGGTCGGTGCCACAACGTCGCTGACCGCGCTCTGGGCACTCGGCACGCTGACCGGCTTCGCCCTCGCTGCCAAATCACTGACCAGCGGCTCGGACCCGCACCGGCTCGCTGGCAACGGCGGCGTCGCAGGAATCGCGGCGTTCCTGATGATTATTTTCGCCGCGCCGAGCCAGTCGGTTGGCCTGCTCTGCCTCGGCGCCACAACAATGGGTTTGGGCGGCGGGCTGTTCTCGGTCGGCACGCTGACCGCCGCGATGGCGCTGTCGAAGGATGGCCGCTCGGGCCTCGCGCTCGGGGCGTGGGGTGCGGTTTCGGCGACCTGCGCGGGCTCGGCGATCCTGCTCGGCGGACTGCTGCGCGACGTGATGGCGACGTCCTCGGGCTATACCGCTGTGTTCCTCACCGAGATCGTCCTGTTGCTTGCCATGCTGATTGCCATCGGCCCGCTTGTCCGGCGCGTCGGTGGTGCTTTTGAATCCTACCCCACCCAGAAGTTCGGTCTGACCGAATTTCCAACCTGAATATTGGCCGAAGGGAAATAGCCATGAGTGTCATGATTGTCGGAAATGTGGATTGGGCGATGCTTGCCTTATGGGCATTCTTCCTGTTTTTCATCGCCCTGGTGTTTTATCTCCACCGCGAAGGCTATCGCGAAGGCTATCCGCTCGAAGACGAGATCAGCGGCAAATATGATGGCCGCAGCCCGCTGCTGTTCATCAAGAAAAAAACGTTCAAGCTGCCCTTTGGCCGGGGCACCGTAACCGTGCCCAACGCGGCTGATCGCGAACCCGTTGAAATCGCCGCGCGGCGCACCGATCGTTCACCCGGATCGCCTTATGTCCCCACTGGCAATCCGCTGGTCGACGGCATTGGCCCCGCGGCCTATGCAAACCGCGCCAAGCTGCCCGATCTCGATTGGGAAGGGCATCCGCGCATCGTGCCCATCGACGCCTCCGGCCTGTGGCTCGAGGGGCGCGATCCCGATCCGCGCGGGATGAGCGTTGTCGGTGTTGACGGCGCGGTTGCGGGCACCGTCAAGGACATCTGGGTCGACAAGGCCGATCGCCTGATCCGCTATCTCTCGGTCGACATCGGCACACGGTCCGTGCTCGCGCCGATGACGATGTCGAAAATCAACCGCAAGACCAACATTGTGACAATCGACGCCATCCGCGCCGATCAGTTCGCCGACGCACCCGCGATCGAAAACACGGGCACGATCACGCTGTATGAAGAAGAGCGCGTTCAGGCCTATTTCGGCGGCGGCTATCTCTATGCCACAAAGGCGCGGCAGGAGCCTCTCCTATGATCGCCGAATATGACAATGAGCCGATCCCCGGGCTGCCGGGTTTCCTGCCGAAGGGCGAGGAAATCCTGTGGCAGGGATCGCCGCGCTGGCAGCGGCTTGCGATCAGCGCGCTACATGTCCGCAAAGTCGCCGGATATTTCGCGCTGCTCGCCGGGTTCGGCGCCATCCAGGGATCATGGACCGGCGCACTGGTCACGGTCGGCGTCGGCATCCTGTGCATCGCCATCCTCGCGCTGATCGCCTGGGGCACGGCAAAGACGACGATGTATACCCTGACCAACCGGCGCATCGTCATGCGCATCGGCATTGCGCTGCCCAAGTGCATCAACATCCCCCTCTCGGTCATCGGTTCCGCCGATCTCGCGCTGCACGGCGACGGCACGGGCGATATTCCCCTCTCGCTCAATGCCGTGCAAAAACTCGGCTATATCCAGCTCTGGCCGAGTGCCCGTGCGTGGGAACTGGCCGTGCCGCAGCCGATGCTGCGCGCGATTCCCGATGCGCAAAACGTGGCCACCCTGATTGCGCGCGCTTGCGGTGCCCGGCTTCAGGTGGCGCCGCCGCAAGCCTTTGAACAGGCAATCGCCGCATGAGCCACAGCCACCACGGCGAACCCTTTCCCAAAGCGATGCTGGTGCTTGCCGGTGTCCTCGTTGGGGGCGCATTGCTGATGACCGCCACGATCCGCCTGACGGGAACGCCGCCGCAATCCTCGCCCACGCTCGAACGCGCTGCCGCCAAGGTCGCCGCAGTCAAATCGCGTGACTTGAGCTTCGCCGATCAGCCCGACGGATCGCTGCGCATCACCGACGTCTCGACCGGCAGCACGGCCGGCGTCGTCGCAGCCGGCAGCGAAAGCGGCTTTATCCGAGGGCTTATGCGCGGCCTGATGCGCAACCGCCGCCAGCGTGGCGTCGGCATTGCCCCGCCGTTCCGCCTGACCAAATGGGCCAATGGCCAGATTTCGATCACCGACAGCACATCGGGTTATGTGACCGACCTGAGCGCATTCGGCGACACCAACCGCGCTGCTGTCGAGGCGCTCCTCAAATGAGCCGCTCCTTTGACACGCCCTGCACCATCGAAGTCGAACATGGCTTTGACCATCTGCATGCGCATGTCGAGCTGGACGGCGACATCCCGATTTATCCGGGCGACAAAGTCCGCGTCCATGGTGCGGCGATCCGCTTGCCTTATGGCGAGCGCTTGGTCGAACACCGCATGGCCACCGTAACCCGTGCGACCGCACTGGGCCGCGCATGGACGCGGTTTCGCGCGCGCTTTGAAATCACCGAATTGTATGAAATCAGCTTTTCGAATGGCCAAAAACTATGAGTATCGCGCTATGACCGAAATGACGCACAACTTCACCAAGGAAGATGCGCACGCGATTGCGACGCAAGACACCGTGCTCTCCCCGCGTTTCTACACCACCGATTTCGATGCGATGGACAAGATCGACGTCAGCCTCGTCCGCGCCGAATGGGATGCGCTGATCGCCGAAATGGCAGCCGACCCGAACAAGAACCATTTCAAGAAATCAGAGAGTTTCGACGGCATCATCGCCGCGATGGAGCCCAATCTGCGCAAGGAATTCGTCGATTTCCTCGTCTCCTCGCTCACCTCCGAATTTTCGGGCTGCATCCTGTATGCCGAAATCGCCAAGCGCACCAAAAACCCCGATGCCAAAGCGCTCTTCAAGCTGATGGCGCGCGACGAGAGCCGCCATGCCGGTTTCATCAATGACAGCCTGAAGGACGCCAATATCGGCATCGATCTCGGCTTCCTGACCAAAACCAAGAAATACACCTTCTTCCGCCCGAAATTCATTTTCTACGCCACGTATCTGAGCGAGAAAATCGGTTACGCGCGCTACATCACGATCTTTCGCCATCTCCAGCGCAATCCGGACAAGATGATCCACCCGATTTTCAACTGGTTCGAACAATGGTGCAATGACGAGTTCCGTCATGGCGAGGCGTTCGCGCTCCTCATGCGCGCCGATCCGAAACTGCTCGCCGGCCTCAACAAGCTGTGGATCCGCTTCTTCCTCGTCGCGGTTTACGCCACGATGTTCGTCCGCGATCATGCCCGCCCGCATTTCCATGCCGCGCTCGGCATCGACCCGACCGATTATGATTATGAAGTCTTCCGCGTCACATCAGCGATCACGCGGCAGGTCTTCCCGATTGTCCTCGACAGCGATTCCCCCAAATTCCGCGCGCTGATGATGAACATCCTCCGCGCCAATCAGGCATTGCCGACGGCGGGCATCTTCGGTCGCGCCAAGGCTTATGTCACCATCGGCACGAGCATGCTGCGCCTCTATTTCATGCGGACCGAAACGAATGCGCTTCCGGTCAGCACGCGACTGGTTCCGGCCTGGTGAGCAAAGCAAAATCTCTCGTCACCCCCGCGAAGGCGGGGGTCCAACGCCTGCATGTCGACGTTCGGGCGTTGGATTCCCGCCTGCGCGGGAATGACGGGAAAGAAAGCGTCGGGCTATGACGATCAGCGCACACGGCCTTCCCCTGCTCTATGTCGTGGCGCTGTGGTTTGCGTCCACGGCACTCGTTGTGTGGCTCGACAATCGCCGCTCGGGCAGCTTCGGTGCGAGCCTGAGCGTCGCGGGCATCTTCGCCGTCGTCGGCGTTGGGCTGATCGCCGTCGCGGCGCGCGATGCCTCGACCTTCGCTGCCTACGCTTCGTTCACCGCCACCTTCCTCGTCTGGGGCTATCATGAAATGAGCTTCCTGATGGGCAAGCTCACTGGCCCGCGCCGGACGGAATGCCCCGCTGGCGCGCACGGCTGGACGCGGTTCACGCTGTCGGCGCAGACCGTGATCTATCACGAGATTGCGCTTGCCGTAACGCTGGCGCTGCTCGCCGCCCTGACTTGGAACCAAGCGAACGCGACGGGTGCTTATGCCTTCGCCATCCTCTTTGCGATGCGCCTGTCGACCAAGTTCAACATCTTCATGGGCGTGCCCAATTTCTCGACAGAGATGCTGCCGCCGCAGCTGGCGTATCTGAAAAGCTATTTCCGCAAGGCCCGGTTCAATCCGCTGATGCCGGTCTCGCTGCTGCTCGGCGGTGGCCTGACCTACTGGCTGGGCAGCACGGCGCTGTCCGCAACAGGCGATGCCGCAACAGCATGGTCCTTGCTCACCGGTCTCGCGCTGCTCGGCGTTATCGAACATTTGTTTCTGGTTTTGCCGATTGGCGACACTGCACTCTGGCGCTGGGCGATCCCCAATGCCAAACGGATATAAGACGGAGGGGTTTATGGACTACGAGGCACTGTTCACCGAGCAACTGGATGCTTTGCGTGAAGCCGGTAATTACCGGGTGTTTGCCGAACTCGAACGCAAGCGCGGCGCTTTCCCCAGTGCCAAGCGTTACGCCGACGATGGCAGCACGCAGGACGTAACCGTCTGGTGCTCGAACGATTATCTCGGCATGGGCCAGCATCCCAAAGTCCTCGACGCGATGCACGACACGCTCGACCGCTGCGGCGCGGGCGCGGGTGGGACGCGCAATATTTCGGGGACGAGCCACGAGCATGTCCTGCTCGAAGCCGAGCTCGCTGACCTCCACAACAAAGAAGCCGCGCTGATCTTCACGAGCGGCTATGTGTCGAACTGGGCGGCGCTCGGTACGCTCGCCGCGCGGCTCCCCAATTGTGTTGTTCTCTCCGACGCGCTCAACCACGCCTCGATGATCGAAGGCATCCGCCACAGCCGCGCGCAATGCCTGAAATTCAAGCATAACGACCCGCAAGATCTCGACCGGCTGCTCGCCACCATCGAGCCCGTCCGCCCCAAGCTCGTCGCTTTCGAAAGCGTCTATTCGATGGACGGCGACATTGCCCCGATCGCCGAAATCCTCGACGTCTGTGAAAAGCACGGCGCGATGAGCTACATCGACGAAGTCCATGCGGTCGGGCTTTACGGCCCGCGCGGCGGCGGCATTGCCGAACGCGAAGGGCTGATGGACCGGATCACCGTGATCGAGGGCACGCTCGGCAAAGCGTTCGGCGTCATGGGCGGCTATATCGCAGGCTCAAAAGCGATGTGCGATTTCGTGCGCAGCTTTGCCAGCGGGTTCATCTTTTCAACCGCACTGCCCCCTGCCATCGCCGCCGGGGCCGCCGCCTCGATCCGCCATTTGAAAGAATCGCAGATCGAGCGCGTCCGCCACCAGAACCGCGTCGCCATCGTCCGCGCGCGGCTCGATGCGCTCGGCATACCGCATATCGACAACCCCAGCCACATCATCCCGGTGATGGTCGGCGATCCGCATCATTGCAAAATGATCAGCGACTGGCTGATGGCGAACCACGGTATTTATGTGCAGCCGATCAACTATCCCACGGTCCCCAAAGGCACCGAACGACTGCGCATCACGCCGTCGCCGGTGCACACCGACGGCGACATCGACAAGCTGGTCGAAGCAATCAGCGAGATCTGGTCGCAGTGCGCTTTGGCAAGGCGGGCGGAGGCAGCTTAGCCCCGACATGCGCCGTCCCCCGCGCGTCGGCGAGGCGGGTCTGCCGCTGGCGTTCGGCATAGCCTGACCGCTGCACATCATCACGGTCACCGACACATTTCGGGCAACTGACGCCGTCGACATAATGCGCGGATAGTTTGTCCGCCGCGCTGACCGGCATCCGGCAGGCATGGCATAAATCATAGGACCCTGCCGCCAGCTCCTGCCCGATCGCCACCCGCTGATCGAAGACAAAACATTCGCCCGACCAGCGACTGTCTGCGGCGGGCACATCTTCGAGATATTTCAAGATGCCGCCCTTGAGGTGATAGACCTCATCCAGCCCCTCCGCCTTCAGAAACGCCGTCGCTTTCTCGCAGCGTATGCCGCCGGTGCAGAACATCGCAACTTTCTTGCCATCAAGCACATCACGGTTCGCGCGGAACCAGTCGGGGAAATCGCTGAAGCTCGCGGTCTTCGGGTCGACAGCCCCCGCAAACGTCCCGATTTCGACCTCATAATCGTTGCGCGTATCAATCACGACGACATCGGGCGCGTCGATCAGCGCGTTCCAGTCGGCAGGCGCAACATAATGCCCCGCGCCGGTCAGCGGATCGATATCGGGCTGCCCCATCGTCACGATCTCGCGCTTCAGGCGCACTTTCATCCGGTAAAAGGGCATCACGTCTGCGCCCGAATATTTGATCTCAAGCGCCGCACAGCCCGGCAGCGCGCGGATATGACCAACCACCCGCGCCACCGCGTCGGGCGCGCCTGCAATCGTCCCGTTGATCCCCTCGCGCGCGATCAGCAGCGTGCCTTTTGTCCCCGCCGCGTCGCAAACAGTGCGCAGCCCGGTCTGCACAGCAGCCGGATCGTCAAACCGCGAGAATTGATAGAGCGCGGCCACGCGGATGGGGGGTGGAAAAGCCATTAAAGTGCGATGGCAGACACAGCGCCCGCTTCGCAACCGTTAGATTCAAACCAATCCGCATGCCTGAGCTTGTCGAAGGCCTGCCCTACTTCTCAACTGTCGCCAAGATCAGGACAGCCCTTCGACAGGCTCAGGGATACGGTTATCTTCGACTTTACCGCGCGACGCACCGGCGACGCGATCCGGCGCGTTCGATTTCGCGACCCGCCAGCGCACCCAGCGCCGCGCCACCAATCGTGCCGATCGTCCGGTCACCGCGCGTATCGATCGTGCGGCCAACCAATGCACCGCCGACACCGCCAACGATGAGGCCGGTTGTCCCATTGGTGCGGCGGCAATACATCCGCCCGTCCTTGCCGCGCCATTCCTTGTACACGCGCTTGGCTTCGGCAGGCGGCGCATAGGACAGCGCAGGCGCGACCAGCGCGACTGCGGCGAGACTAAAAATCAGATGACGCATGTGAAACTCCGTTGAAAACTTATGCTGTGATAACGCGGCACCCTAAGCCTTGTTGCATGAACTGAAAACAACAAGCGGTTCATCAAGCAGAGTTCGTCACCCCCGCGCAGGCGGGGGCCCAACGCCTGCACCACCGTGGAATGCGCAGGTTCGGGCGTTGGCTTCCCGCCTTCGCGGGAATGACGAGGAGCAAACTCTACCCAATCGCCTTCAGTGCCTGCGCAAAGTCGGCAATCAGATCGTCGGCATTTTCGACGCCCACCGAAATGCGCACCAGATTGTCGCTGATGCCGAGCGCGTCCTTGCGTTCCTGCGGCACTGACAGATGCGTCATTGCGGCAGGCGCACTCGCCAGTGTCTCGGTCCCGCCGAGGCTGACGGCGAGTTTGGCGATCTTCAGCGCATCGAGAAATGCGAATGACTCGCGCTCGCCGCCTTTGAGATAGAGCGAGAATGTCGATCCCGCGCCGCTGCAATGCCGGTCATAAATATCGCGCTGGCGCGTGCCGGGCTCGAGAAAGCCGAGATAGCCCACGGACTCAACCTGCGGCTGCTCGCGCAGGAACGCACAGACTTTGGCGGCATTCTCGCCCGCGCGGCTCATCCGCAGTTCGAGCGTCTCGAGCGAGCGCAGCAGCATCCATGCCGAATGCGGATCGGTGATCGTGCCGATGGTGTTGCGCATCATGCGGATGGGATTGATCATCGCTTTCGAACCCACCGCGCCGCCCGCGACAAGATCGCTATGCCCGCCGGCATATTTGGTCAGCGAGTAGATGACGAGATCGGCCCCCTGCTTGAGCGGTTTTGCCCACAGCGGCCCGAGGAACGTGTTGTCGATCACGACAGGCGGCAAGTCATCCGCCGCAAACGCCGCATTGCGCGCGGCCGATACCGCCTCGACATCGACAAGCGCATTGGTCGGGTTCGCCGGGCTTTCGAGATAGACAAGCGCGACATGGCCCATCGTCTTGGCTTCCGCCATCGCTGCATCAATCTCGTCACGCGTCGCGCCTGCCGGAAAGTCGATCCAGTGCACGCCGAAGCGCCCGAGGATGCGACCGATCAGCGTTTCGGTCGCGGCATAGAGCGGCGCGCTGTGCACGATGACATCGCCGGGCTTCACAAGCGCGAGCATAACCGTGGCAATCGCCGACATGCCGCTTGAGAACACCAGCGCGTCCTCGGCATCTTCCCAGATGCCGAGACGGTCTTCGAGGATTTCCTGATTCGGCCCATTGAAGCGCGAATAGACCAGCCCTTCGGCCCCACCCGGTCGCTTGCCGGTGACACCTTCGAAGAAGCGTTTGCCCGCTGCGGCATTCTCGAACACGAATGTCGAGGTCAGGAAAATCGGTGGCTTCAGCGATCCTTCGGACAGCGCGGGATCAAACCCGTGGCCCATCATCAGCGTTTCGGGCGACAGGCGGTGATTGCCGATGGTCAGCACATCGGGCTTCGGGCGGCGGCGCGAGGAAAGAGCGCTCAGTTCGGCTTCGTCGGTCATATTTTGAATCCTATACACATTTTCTAGACCCATAGAGGTCCCAAACCATTCCACAACCGCCCCTCCCCGGCGGGGAGGGGTTGGGG
>JAYUQI010000105.1:0-4089 GCA_043756805.1 Sphingomonas sp. | reverse complement strand
CCATTCGCCGATATGGTCCCAGTCGGTGTCGCCCAGATCGAGCCTGATCGCGACCCATCCGTCGCCGAAATAGGCGGGGCGGTAGTATCGGTCTGGGTCGCTGTCGATCAGCATCGCCTGTTCCTCGACGCCGCTGATCTTCACGAGCAGCGCGGTTTTGCTGTCGTGGTGATGGTTGAGCGCGACATAGGCGAACTTCTTGCCGCCGATGATCCCGAAACAGGGCATGCCGTGCGAGAGCGTTTCATCCGCCTCGGGCTGCGCCATCGCCCGTTCGCGAACGCGGGCGACGAGCCAGTCGGGGCTGGCCTCGCGGGACACATAGTCGGCGAGCATGCGTGGGTAGAGCTGATGCTCGGCAATCAGCACGCGCGCGGCGAGCGTTTCGGGCGTGTCGTCGGGCAGGATCGCCACTTCGGTCTGTCCCAAAACGGGACCGTCGTCGAGTTCGGCGGTCACGATATGGACCGAACAGCCCGCTTGCCGTTCGCCCGCCGCCAGCGCCCGCTCATGCGTATCGAGGCCCTTGTAGGCAGGCAGGAGCGAGGGGTGGATATTGACCAGCCGATCCTGCCATTCGGTCACAAATTCGAGCGACAGCAGGCGCATATAGCCCGCCAGCGCGATATAGTCTGCGCCATGATCGCGCGCGGCGGCACTCATCATCATGTCGAACTGGACGCGTGGGGTGCCCTTGTGACTGTGCGCAAAGGTCGCGATGCCCTCGGCCTTGGCCAGCGTCAGCCCCGCCGCATCGGGATCGTTCGCCGCCACCAGCACGATCTCATAGGGGCAGTCCGCTGCCTTCGCCGCATAGAGCAACGCCGCCATGTTCGAGCCGCGGCCCGAAATGAAGATGGCGACTCTTGCCTTAGCCATACAAAATACCGTTTAGGCTGAGCTTGTCGAAGCCCTGTCCTTCTTTTCGACCGATGGACGTAGAAGGACAGCCCTTCGACAGGCTCAGGGATACGGTGGTTGCGTTAGCCATTGTGTGTAACCGACCAAGCCGCCTGCGCGCTCCAGGTCTCGACCGAGCCGGATACGGTGCAGCCCTTGTCGCCTGTCGCGACATGACCGATGCGGACGACGGTTTCGCCAGCATCGGTGAGCGCAGTCGTAACCGCTTCAACATCACCCTCGCGCACGAACACGGCCATGCCGACGCCGCAGTTGAAGGTCCGCGCCATTTCTTCGGGTTCGATATGCCCCTGCGCTTGCAGGAATGCCATCAGGCGCGGCTGTTCCCATCCGTCTGCATCGACGTGCGCGTGGAGGCCCGCAGGCAGCACGCGCGGGATGTTTTCGAGCAAGCCGCCGCCCGTGATATGCGCCATCGCCGTAATCTGTCCCGCGCGGACGAGGGGGAGCAGCGACTTCACGTAAATCCGCGTGGGTGCCATCAGTGCGTCGATCAGCAACACGTCCTGATCGAAAATCGCTGGGCGATCCATTCGCCAGCCGCGATCCGCCGCCAGTCGCCGCACCAGCGAAAACCCGTTCGAATGCACGCCCGATGAGGCCAGCCCGAGAATGACATCGCCCGCCGCGACCTTGTCGGTCGTCAGCACTTGGCTACGCTCAACCGCACCGACGCAGAAACCCGCCAGATCATAGTCGCCATCGGCGTACATGCCGGGCATTTCGGCCGTTTCGCCGCCGATCAGCGCGCACCCGGCGATCTTGCAGCCCTCGGCAATGCTGGCGATCACGCGCTCTGCAATCGCCGAATCAAGTTTGCCGCTGGCGTAATAATCGAGGAAAAACAGGGGCTCGGCCCCTTGCACGATCAGGTCGTTGACGCACATCGCGACAAGATCGATGCCGACGCCGTCATGCACGTTGTGATTGATCGCCAGCTTGAGCTTGGTACCCACGCCATCATTGGCGGCAACCAGCAAGGGGTCCGAAAATCCCGCCGCCTTGAGGTCGAAAAACCCTCCGAACCCGCCCAAATCCGCATCCGCCCCGGGACGCCGCGTTGCTTTGGCAAGCGGCGCGATCAGGCGCACAAGGGCATTGCCCGCATCGATGGAAACGCCCGATTGAGCGTAGGTATAGGGCGCGCGATTGGTCATGATATATGCGCCTAGCGACAAGACGCTTGGATTTCCACGGGCAAGGCGTCAAAAGGCCGCCGGTGAAGCTACGTTTTATTCCTGTTGCGCTGTTTCTGGCCGCGCTCGGTCTGGGTGCCGTCGTTTATGCGCAGATCGACGGCGGGGATCGCGGCGTCGCGCCGCTCGATTCGTCGGGCAGTTTCGAAGTCACCGGCATCGATGTCGATGTTGCGGCGAAGTCAGCCGAATCGGCGCGCCTTGGCGGCTGGCGGCTGGCGCAGCGCAAGGGCTGGAAAATGCTCTGGGCGAAAATGCATGGCGGCAGCTCGGGTGCGCCGGGACTTTCCGATTCGGCGCTTGATTCGATCGTGGCGGGGATCGTCGTCGAGGACGAGCAGATTGGCCCAAATCGTTACGTCGCGAAACTCGGCGTGCTTTTTGACCGCGCGCGCGCCGGCCAGATTTTGGGTGTTAGCGGCAGCGTCTCGCGGTCGGCGCCATTGCTGGTGATCCCGGTCCAATGGTCGGGCGGTGCGGCACAGACATTCGAATCCAAAACCGAGTGGCAAAAAGCATGGGCGCGGTTTCGCGCGGGATCGAGCCCGATCGACTATGTGCGCCCGACCGGCACGGGTCCGGATCCGCTGCTCCTGAACTATGGCCAGACGATGCGGCCGGGACGTGTGTGGTGGCGCTCGCTGCTTGATCAATATGGCGCCGCGGACGTGCTTGTGCCGCAGGCCCGGCTTGAGCGGATGTGGCCGGGCGGGCCCGTCGTTGGACATTTCACGGCGCGTTTCGGCCCCGACAACCGCGAAATTGCGTCGTTTGCGCTTCGCGTGAATACCAGCGACGCAATCCCGGCGATGTTCGATGAAGCCGTCAGGCGAATGGACGCAGCCTATGCCGGCGCGCTGGCGCTGGGTATGCTACGGCCCGATCCGTCGCTGGTCTTCGAGACACCGATTGATCCGTCCGAACTGCTGAGCAATTCAAGCGAAGCCTTGCCTGTTGAAGGCGGCATAGATTTGATTGAAAATGGCAATGCGCCGATTTCGACGACGCAGACAGCAACATATACCGTGCAATTCGATACGCCCGACGTCGGATCGGTGACGGCCACTGAATCGTCGGTTCGCGGTTTGCCGGGTGTCAAATCGATCAACACCTCCAGTCTTGCGCTTGGCGGTATCTCCGTGATGAAAGTGACGTTCGACGGCGACATCGGTGCGCTTCGTCTGGCGCTAACGGCGCGCGGGTTCCGCGTCGAAGAAGGCGGGGGCACGCTTCGCATTCGTCGCTCGTCATCGTCCAGCACTCAACCGAAGCCACCGACAACGCCACCGGTGCCCGCGACGACGCCATGAGCCAGATTGCACTGCCGCTCGACTGGCCGGCAGACGATTCGAATGACGCGTTTATCGTGAGCGCGTCAAACGCAGCAGCGGTGCACCGCATTCATGCCTTTGGGACGTGGCCCGTATCGACAATGCTCCTCACCGGTCCGCGAAAATCGGGTCGCAGCTTGTTCGGGCGGTTGTTTGCGGCGCGCGCCGGCGGGATGCTCATCGACGATGCCGAGACGCGCGATGAAACCGAGATCTTTCACGCCTGGAACGAGGCGCAGGCGCGACGACGACCGTTGCTCCTGATCGCCGATGCACCGCCGCCATATTGGCAACCGTCACTCGCGGACTTGCGCTCGCGGCTGTCGGCAACACCGGCTGTGACGTTCGGTGATCCGGATGAAGCGCTGGTTTCGCAGTTGATCGCGCATTTGCTCGAGCGACGCGGTATTGCCGTCCTGCCCGAAGTGGTCGCCTATCTCGCGCCGCGCATCGAGCGGAGCCACCACGCGATTATCGCGACCGTTGACAAACTCGACGCGGCTTCACTGTCACGGCGGCGTCCGGTTACAGTGCCGTTGGCGCGCGAGGTTCTTGCAGTCGACGGCGCAGCGGCAGTCGCGTAAGGCATGACGATGGTAACGGTCCCCGAAAGCGCGCGATATTTCAACCGAGAGCTGAGC
>JAYUQI010000104.1:0-11684 GCA_043756805.1 Sphingomonas sp. | reverse complement strand
CAAAGGAAACCGACATGCGATAGGCTGCATTGGCGCCTTTTTGCGGGGGAGCTGCCCGTCCGCCGAAGCCGCCGCGCGCCGCGCGCCCGCCGAACAGCCCTTCGAAAATGTCCCCGAAGTCAGCCCCGCCGCCAGCGCCCGGATTGAAGCCGCCATTGCCACCGCCGCCGAAACCGAAGGGAGCCGCCGGATTGCCGTCACCATCGATCTCGCCGCGATCAAAGCGGGCGCGCTTGTCCTTGTCCGACAGCAGGTCATAGGCGGCCGTTACCCGCGAAAAACGTTCGGCGGCGGCCTTGTCCTTGTTCGTGTCGGGGTGCAGTTCCTTGGCGAGCTTGCGATAGGCTTTCTTGATGTCGGCTTCGCTCGAGCCGCGCGCGACGCCGAGCGTTGAATAAGGGTCTGCTGCTGCCATGCGGTGTCAGTTATGGGCTGGAACCGTCTCTAGCAAGGGCTCAACGTCAACCGACACTTTCATCGTCCGCGCGCCCGAGCCGAGGAAGATGCCATCGATCGGCGCAATTTCGGAATAATCACGGCCAATCGCCGTGACGATATGGTCACCCGCCATCCAGATCCCATTGGTGGGGTCAACGCCGACCCAGCCCCGATCCGGCCCGCACCACAGCAAGACCCAGGCATGGGTTGCATCAGCACCAACCAGCCGCGCCTGACCCGGCGGCGGAATGGTGCGCAGATAGCCCGAGACATAAGCGGCGGGCAGCCCGGCGGAGCGCAACCCCGAAATCATGATCTGGGCAAAATCCTGACAGACGCCGCCGCGCTTGGCGAACGCTTCGGAAGGGGGCGTGTCGGTTTTGGTCGCGTCGGTATTGAAGTCGAAATCGCGCTGGATGCGGCAGGCGAGATCGATGGCAGCATCGAGCGACCCGCGAGACGGATCGAGGCTGGTCGCGCAATAAGTCGCAATCGCCGGATCAAGCGCGATCATCGGCGAGGGAAACAAGTAATTGGCGGGCGACGCGGCAGAGACATCGCGGCTTTCGCGGGCGAGGCGTGCCACCGTCGCGAGATCGGGATCATCGCTGCGGATATCGGGAATGTCGCGGTCAACGTCGACGACCGCGTGGCTGACGATGCGGAGATCGGTAACAGCGTCGGGGATCACCAGCCGTGTCACGTTGGCCAGCGACGCATCGGCGCGCCCGAACGAAAATTCGCCCGAGGGGATGGTCGCCAGGCTATGGTCGATCAGCGTCTGCCCCGACCAGATGATCGGTTTCAGTCGCAGATTGCAGCGGGCAAAGCGCACCGGCACGGCATATGTAAAGCGCGTCTCATGGATGATGCGATATTTCATGCGCCTTCTCTGTCATTCCCGCGCAGGCGGGAATCCAACGCCCGCTGTCGAGGTTCGGGAGTTGGATTCCCGCCTGCGCGGGAATGACGAAAAAAGGGAGCAAGTCTCACGCCAGCGTCAAACCCTGTGCACGCAACGGTTCGCCGCCGCGCAGGAAAAACCGGTTGGCGATGGCATCCGAGACCGCCAGCAGGCGATTTTCGAGGCTTTGGACGGCATGATCGTCGAGCGTGACAGCCGACAAAGTGGCGAGTTGCGCGACGAGTGCGTTGGCCAGCTGCTGCTGTTCTTCGGCCATGCCATCATCGGACAGGCGCGGGAGCGCAGCGAGATGCGTCGCAATCGCTTCGACCTGAAAAGCGAGGCTGCGCGGATTGCTGGTGTCGAGTGCGATGAGATCGCGCACGGCAATCGGCGCAAGGCCGGTCGGGTAACGCTGGCGGTATCCGATGGCGCTGTTCGAAAGCTCGAGCAGCGCCGACAGGTCGTCGGCGCTGGCGGAATCGCTGCCCAGTGCGCGCAGCAGGCGGCACACGGTGATCGCCCGTTCGATCCGCCGCCCGAGATCGAGGAAGCGCCATCCCGCCGTCCGCCCCATATTCTCCGCCGATAATCCGGCGAGCGCGGCGAACCGCTCGTGAAGCTGCGAGGCCCGCATCGCGATCGAATCACGGGTGGGGAAAGGGGCGTCGAGCAAACGCCAGACATCGGTGGCAAGCCGTTCGCGCGATCCTTCGCCAATCGCGCGGGCGTTGCGCAAGATGCTGCGAACGCTCGACATTTCGGTGGCATCGTCGAGCGCGGCCCGGGCAAGCGCAATGATGTCGGCATCGCGGCTGCGTGCGCGGTTTGCCGCAGCGCCACTGGCGGCAAGCAGATTGCCGAGTTTCGAAATCGTATCGCCCGCCAGCGGCGCGCCGCCATCGACATCGATCGAGCCACCGACAGCCGCGCGGACAAGGCCCAGCACAGCTTCGGCACGTTCGAGATAACGCCCGAGCCAGAACAGATTGTCGGCAACGCGGCTGGGCAATGTTCCGGGATTGCGGCGGATGGTGACTTTCTCTGCGGCGGACATCAGCGTGATCGGGGTCACCGGCTTTTCGCTGACAATGCAGACGTCCGCCGAAAACGCGCCTTCGCCCATCAGTGCGGCACGAACATCGAGATGCTCGCCGATGCGAGCAAAGCCGCCGGGCATGACGCTCCAATGCCCCTGCGCATCACGCGCGGCAAAGACGCGGAGCAGGAAGGGACGCGGCTCGAGACCGTTCGCGCCGACCGTCGGCAAGGTCGAGAGGCGGACCAGTTCCTGCCCGACATAATCAATGCCGCGTTTGCCCATGTCATCGATCAGCACCGCACGCGCCGCCGCATCGAGGTCGCTGCCGATCATCGGGCCGCTGGGCAAGCCGCGCGGCTCGGTCGGGAATGCGGGGCTGACCAGCATGGTATCGAGTCCGGCGATCACCCGCTCGCGTTCCCCATCCTGCCCGCACCACCAGGTTGCGATGTTGGGCATGCGCAGATCCTCGCCCGTCAGCCGCATCGACAGGCGCGGCATGAAAGCGGCGAACGCAGGCGACTCGAGCACGCCCGCGCCCGGCGCATTGGCGATCACGACATTGCCCGCGCCCATGGCGTCGATCAGCCCCGGCACGCCAATCCGCGAGCGCGAATCAAACGCGAGCGGGTCGATCAGCCGCGGATCGATCCGCCGCCACAGCGCATCGACGCGCTTCATCCCCTCGATCGTGCGCAGGTAAAGATGATCGTCGTGGACGGCCAAATCTTCGCCCTCGACGAGCAACATCCCGAGATAGCGCGCCAGATGCGCCTGCTCGGCATAGCTCTGGTTAAAGCGGCCTGGCGTCAGCAGGGCAATGCGCGGATCGGCGCGGCGCGACGAGGCGGCAATCCCGGCGCGCACATCGGCAAAGAACGGCGCCAGCCGCTCGATATTCAGCCGCGCCTGCAATCCCGGCAGGACACGCGAAACCGCAAGCCGGTTTTCGAGCGCATAGCCCGCGCCCGTCGGCGTCCGCGTATGATCGGCGAGCACGCGCCACTTGCCATCGGGATCGCGCCCGATGTCCGCCGCATAGAAATGAAGCTGGTGCCCGCCCGGCGGTTGCAAGCCGACCATCGGGCGCAGGAAATGCGGGCTGCCATTGAGCAAGGCAGCAGGCAGCAGGCCACTGCCCATCAGCCGCTGCGCCCCGTAAATATCCTCGAGCAGCACTTCCATCAGCGTCGCGCGCTGGACGACGGCATCGGCAATGCCCGCCCATTCGCCCGCGTCGATCATCAGCGGGATGGGCGACAATGGCCATTTTCGCTCGTCGCTGTCGCCGGGCATGCGAAACCCCGTGCCGATCTCGTCGGCCTGCCGCTGGATGCGTGCGCGGGCCTGATTGAGATCACCATTGCTTGCGATTGCGACTTCATCGGCCATGGCGGCCCACATGCCGCGATTGGTGGCTTCGCGGACGACATCGCCCTTCGCGACCTGCGCGCCATAGGCGTCAAGCCACGCCGCGCCGCTGAAGGCGGGCAAATCGGGCGCGGGGCTAGCCAAGGGCAGCTCGCATTGTTGTCATCCCCTTTGTCACCACCTGCATAACACCAGAACGGTGTTGCGTTGCAACAATTAGGGGTGCGAGGTTTTATTTGTGCTGCTGACGCTTTAGGGTGGTAAGATGACTATTGATCCGATTGCCCGCTTTTCCGACTGGCTCACCGAAGCCGAAGCCTCCGAACCGAATGACCCTAACGCCGTGGCGCTGGCAACGGTGAACGCGGCGGGGCAACCGGCGGTGCGGATGGTGCTGCTCAAGGGGCTGAGCGACGCAGGGTTCGTGTTCTACACCAACCAGCAGAGCCGCAAGGCTGATGATCTCGCCGCCAATGCCCGCGCGGCATTGCTGTTCCACTGGAAGACGCTGCGGCGACAGGTGCGCGTCGAAGGGGCCGTGACGCCTGTCAGTGATGCGGAGGCCGATGCTTATTTCGCCACACGCGGGCGGATTTCGAAGCTCGGGGCATGGGCGTCGGACCAGTCGCGGCCGCTGCCTGATCGCGCCACGCTCGAGGCCAAGCTCGCTGACGTGACCGCCCGGTTCGAGGGTGGTGATGTGCCGCGCCCACCGCATTGGTCGGGCTATCGCGTCGCGCCCTCTGCAATCGAATTCTGGTGGGACGGCGAACACCGGCTTCACAATCGCGAGCTTTTTATCCACAATGGAGACGGTTGGACCACAAGTCTGATGTATCCATGAGTGGCGCGCATCATCACGGGCACAGCCATGCACACCGCTCGACGCTGACGACGCGCGCGGCCTTTGCCAGCATCAGCATGGCGCTGTTCCTGCTTGGTCTGAAGATTTATGCCGTGTGGCAGACCGGCTCGGTCGCCATGCTCGGCTCGCTCGCCGATACCGGGCTTGATCTGCTCGCTTCGCTGGCAACGCTCTATGGCGTCCGCTACGCGGCGCAGCCCGCCGACAGCGAGCATCGCTTTGGCCATGGCAAGGCCGAAGCGCTCGCCGCGCTGTTTCAGGTGTTCATCATCGCACTGTCAGCGCTGGCCATTTTCTACCGCGCCATCGAACGGTTGATGAAAGGCGAAGTCACCGCGCATGCCGAATATGGCATCGGTGTTTCCGTCATCGCCATTGTCGCGACGCTCGGCCTGCTCGCCTATCAGCGCTATGTCATTGCCAAGACCAAGTCGGTCGCGATCACGGCGGATCATGTCCATTACCAGTCCGACGTGCTGCTCAACATCGCGGTCATCGCGGCGCTGGCGCTTGATCAATATGCCGGAATTGTTTGGGCTGATCCGGTGTTCGGCATCGGGATCGCGGCGGCTTTGATGCTGGGCGCATGGCGCGCGTCGACACAAGCGATCGATCAGCTGATGGACCGCGAATGGCCCGAGGAAAAGCGCCAGCATTTCCTGCGCGTGGCCGCCCGCCACCCCGAACTTGCTGGCATCCATGACCTGCGCACGCGGACGAGCGGGACACAGGATTTCGTGCAGTTCCATGTCTGGATGGATCCGAACATGACGGTGGCCGATGCGCATCGCGTGATGGACGAGGTGGAGGATAAGCTGGCGCACGAGTTTCCGGCGACCGAAATCCTGATCCACATCGATCCCGAAGGGCAAGTGGACAGGGAAGGTGTACTGCCCAGTCATCTTGCCGAGGAACCGACACGATGAAGATACCATTTGCGCAGATTGACGCCTTTGCCGACCGGCCGTTTACCGGCAATCCAGCGGGCGTGATGCGGCTCGATGCGTGGCTCGACGATGACGTGCTGCAAGCCATCGCACAGGAAAATAATCTGTCCGAAACCGCGTTCATTATTCCCGATGCCAGCGGTGCGGCGGACTATGAGTTGCGCTGGCACACACCGGCGGCTGAAGTGGTGCTGTGCGGGCATGCAACGCTGGCCAGCGGGCATTATGTGCTTGGCCGTGATCCGCATCGCGCGCATGTGACGTTCAGGACGCGCAAGTCGGGCATCCTGACGGTGATGCGCGCGGACGCAGGGTATGAACTTGATCTGCCCGCCTGGGTGGCGACGCCAAAACCGCTGCCAGAGGTTGCTGCGGCGCTTGGCATCGCATCGCCCGTGGCCACGCTATGGCATGAAAGCGGATACGCGCTGATCATCGTTGGCAGTGAAGCGGAGGTTCGCGCGTTGCGGCCTGATATGCATGCGTTGATGGCGCTCGGCCCGATCGTCGCCATCGTCAGCGCGCCGGGCACTGACGTCGATTTTGTCAGCCGCGTCTTTACGCCCCATTTCGATATTCCCGAGGATCCGGTCACGGGCTCAGCGCATGCCGTGATGGTGCCGTATTGGGCAGAGCGTTTGGGGCGCACCAGTTTGAAAGCGTATCAGGCAAGCGCGCGCGGCGGGCATGTCGGGTGCCAATTGTCGGGTGATCGTGTGGTCCTGTCAGGACAATGCACGACCGTGATCGAAGGCGTGTTTACGCTCTGAATAATGACCGACTTATCTGACCCGTATGCCTGAGCTTGTCGAAGGCCTGTCCTTCTTCTCCGCCACGGCAAAGAAAGGGCAGCCCCCTTCGGCTGCCTGCCTACGGCAGCCGCTCAGGACAGGCTTCGACAAGCTCAGGGATACGGGATTTGTTTTACGAAACCGAGTACGCTTCAGGCCGCTTCCGCCATTTCGGCTGCAACGGTTTCCTCGATCCAGCCACCGCCAATCACGCGCTCTCCGGCATAAAGCACAGCGGCTTGCCCCGGCGAGACGCCATATTCGGGCGCGTCGAATGACAGCCAGTCGCCGTCAAGCTGCGCGGGCACGGGTTTTGCCATCGACCGGACCTTGGCGCTCAGCGATCCTGACGAAGCGCCACCGATCAGATTGATTTCCGAAAGCCGCGCACAACCCACGGCAAGCGCGCGGCGCGGCCCGACGACCACGCGGTGTGTTTCGGGTTCGACGCGGATGACATAAAGCGGTTCGGCCTGTCCGCCGACTTCAAGTCCGCGCCGCTGGCCGATGGTGAAGCCGACAATCCCCTGATGCTGGCCCAGCACCTGCCCTGAAAGGTCGACAATATCCCCGCCAGTCGCGGCTTCGGGGCGCAGCTTTTTAACGAGTCCCGCATAATCGCCATCGGGCACGAAGCAGATGTCCTGACTATCGGGTTTGGCCGCCACGCCCAGTGCCAGTTCGGCGGCAATCGCGCGGACGGCGGGCTTTTCCATGCCGCCGAGCGGAAACCGCAGATAATCGAGCTGCGCGGTCGTGGTTGCAAACAGGAAATAACTCTGGTCGCGCGCCGGGTCGATCGCGCGGTGCAACTCGGTACCTTCTGCCCCCATGACGCGCCGGACATAGTGGCCGGTCGCAAGGCAATCGGCGCCCAGTTCCTTGGCCAGCGCGAACAGGTCAGTGAACTTCACACCCATATTACAGCGGACACAGGGGATCGGTGTGCGCCCCGCCAGATATTCGTCGGCAAAGCCATCGATGACCGAGTCGCGGAACCGGCTTTCGTGATCGAAGACATAATGCGAAATCCCGAGCTTGTCGGCGACGGCGCGCGCGTCGCGAATGTCCTGCCCCGCGCAGCAGGCACCAGGGCGCTTTACGGCTTCGCCGTGATTATACAGCTGGAGCGTCACGCCGATGGTTTCGGCACCAGACCGCGCTGCCAGCGCCGCAACAACCGACGAATCGACACCGCCCGACATCGCCACAACAATGCGCTTGCCGGTCAGGCTGCCGAGCTGAAACAGATCATCCATCGGCGAGCCTTTAGCGGCTGCGCGCAAAAATGTCATGGTTTACCCTGTCTTCACCATATCATGTGCATAGCGGGCGTCATGGACATGAGTTTCGCTCGCCGCCGCAAGGCAAAACCAGACACCACAACACCCGACTTGTCGGTGTTGCTGGCGGAAATGAGCGCGCGGCAGGGATCAAGCCGCACCGCGATATTACAGTCGCATGGCCAATCGAATGGGCAATCGCCGGTTCATTCTGTGGTTGCCGATCCGCTGGTAGACATTTTCGCGCCCGTCGGGCGCTCGCCCGTCACGACGCACCAGTTCAGCGACCAGATCGCAAATCCCGTAATTCCGCGTAAACTAAAATGACCAGCGCGTTTACCTTGGCGTTTCAGCGTATCTTCAAGCCCTCGCTGTTAGACCGCTTAAATCGAATGAGCGTTTGGCACCCGTTGGTGCCTGTGAGGACATAAATGATCGAAAACCAGAAAATCCGCCCGGCACAAGTCATCGGGCCGTTGGGCGAACCCCTCACACTTGCGACCCTGCCACCGGCGGGGACGACACGCTGGGTCGTGCGTCGCAAAGCTGAAGTCGTGGCGGCCGTCAATGGCGGGCTGCTGTCGGTTGACGATGTTTGCGATCGGTATGGGCTGACGGTCGAAGAGTTCGCCGGCTGGCAACGCGCCATCGACCGATCGGGCATGCCCGGCCTGCGCGTTACCCGCATCCAGCATTATAAATCGCTTTACGAGCGCCAGCAGAAATATTGACGCCCCGTCGCGTGCGCTGCATCGGGAGATGCGGCGCACGCGGAGGCAAGCATGGTGTTCGGTATCATAATCTGGCTGGTGATCGGCGGCATCGTCGGCTGGCTCGCCAGTGTGATGATGCGCATAGACACGCCGCAGGGCATATTGACCAATATTATTGTTGGCGTCAGCGGATCCTATATCGGCGGCGCGTTCGTGGCGCCTTTCGTGCGAATCGGCGCGCTTGGCAGTTACCTGACTGCCTTTGTCGGGGCGTTACTGCTGCTTGGTATCATCAATCTCATCCGTCGCGGAAAATTTCGTTGAACAGTCTCGGTTGAGCCCGCAGTCCTGAGCCTGTCGAAGGACGGTTCACGCGGCAAACCGTCCTTCGACAGGCTCAGGACTGCGGGGGTCGGGCTACCCCAGTTCGAAGGTTACGCTCACGGTAACGCCGACATCCTGTTCGCCTGGGATAACTTCTGATTTTGCCGATGCATCAGCCATCTGAGCGCGCACATAGGGCATCGGCGGCGGACCCGACATCGTGCTTGTCTCGCTGATCGCGACGATCCGCTTGACCGTCAGTCCCGCCGCCCTGGCATAAAGCTCGGCGCGTGCCCGCGCCGTCTTGATTGCATCGGCGCGTGCTTCGTCCTGCGCTGCTTCGGGTTTGTCGATTGTCAGCGTGGGCCCGTTGATCTGGTTCGCGCCTGCGCCCACGAGCGCGTCAAGGATGGCGCCCGATTTGGCGATGTCGCGAAAACGCACGGTAACGCTGTTATTTGCCTGATAGCCCGTCACGACCGGCGGCTGGTTTTCGACATAGCGATATTGCGGGCTCAGCCCGATCTGCGCGGTGGCCATGTCGCGTTCGGCAACACCGGCGCTGCGCAGCGCGCCCAGAACGCGCGCCATTGCTGTCGCGTTGCTTGCCATCGCTGACTTTGCATCGCGTGCCGTGGTGATGACTCCGGCCGAAATGATCGCGACATCGGGGACGCGCTTGACTGTCCCTTGCGCGACAACATCGAGCCGCGTGCCGCTCATGGTCGGCCCCGTGACTTCAGCCATGGCCGCCAGCGGCAATGTTGCCATTGTGGCGGCAAGCGCGAGTGTTTTGATCATGAACATTCTCCTTCAGCATTGATACGTAAGCGATAAACATCGCTGAGCAGATGTTGGCTGCATCAAGGATGAACATTCCTTCCAATCGCCCGTTATATCTTGCCCTGTTTACGTCGGTGACGCTATGATGCGTTGCAATGTAAAACTTCGTTCAAGTCTGGGCTTGAGCCAAGTGATCTATTGATGTAATACACCTCGTCGACAGCAGTTGGCACGACGATAAAGGCGTTTGGCAATGAATTTCGAATCCGGATTTTCGACCAAGGGGGCTACCCTCGATCTTATCAGCGACGAAGAGGTTGCCCAGCGCAAGCAGCGCCGCACGATCATCATCGCCGCGCTGGTCGTCGCCGCGCTTGTCCTTGCGGGTGCCTGGTGGATGTTCGGCGGCAGCGGCAAGCCGGCCGATGCAGCGGGTGGCAAAGGCGGCAAACAAGCGCCAACAGTCACTGTCATTGTCCCCGGTCGTCAGACGGTTGACCGCATGATTTCTGCAACCGGCAATCTGGCGGCGCGTCGTGAAATGCCGGTGGGTGTGGCGGGTGAAGGCGGCATGGTTTCCGCCGTGCTTGTCGAGCCCGGTCAATGGGTCGGCGCGGGGCAAGTGCTTGCGACGATTGACCGGCGCGTGCAGTCGCAGCAGGCAGCATCGCTCGATGCGCAGATCGCGGTTGCCCAAGCTGATGCGCGTCTCGCTCAATCCGAACTCGAACGCGCGCAGGCGCTTGTCGCGCGTGGCTTTATCTCGAAGGCCGACATTGATCGCAAAACCGCAACGCGCGACTCGGCGCGCGCCCGCGTCAATGTCGCGCGTGCCCAATTCCAGCAATCGCAGGCGAGCAATTCACGCCTCGACATTCGCGCGCCAGCGGCAGGTCTGATTCTTGAACGCAAGGTCGAGCCCGGTCAGATTGTCAGCGGTGGATCGGGGATGCTGTTCCGCATGGCCAAGGGCGGCGAAATCGAACTGCTCGCGCGACTGGGCGAAAGTGACCTCGCGCGCATGACGGTGGGTCAGTCGGCGACGGTAACGCCGGTCGGCACGGCGCAGGGCTTCAAGGGGCAAATCTGGCAGGTCGCGCCCGTCATCGATCCGCAAACGCGACAGGGTATTGCCCGAATTGCCGTGCCGTATGACAAGGCGTTGCGTCCCGGCGGTTTTGCGGCGGTGCGGATCATCAGCGGCGCAGCGGACGTGCCCTTGCTCCCAGAATCGGCTGTTCAGAGCGACCCCAAGGGGAACTTTGTCTACATCGTGGGCAAAGGGAACAAGATCGAGCGGCGCGAGGTTCAGGTCGGCGACGTGAATGATCAGGGCGTCACGATCCTGAATGGGTTGAGCGGACAGGAAGCGGTCGTGCTCAGTGCTGGCGCTTTCCTCAATCCGGGCGAAGTGATAATACCGCAGCGGGCCAAGTCGCCCAGTTAATGTCCGAAGGATTTGCCGACCGATGAGTTTCCGTAATATTTCGGCGTGGTCAATCCGCAATCCCGTTGCACCAATCGTGCTGTTTATTGCGCTGCTGCTGGCGGGATCCTTGTCATTTTATCGGATGAGCATCAACGACAGTCCGGACATCGACTTCCCGGCGGCGCAGATCACGATCACGCAACCGGGTGCCGCGCCCAGCGAAATGGAAACGCAGGTTACGCAAAAGGTCGAAGCTGCCGTGCGCGGTGTAAACGGCGTTGATGAAATAAACTCGACCGTGCGCGAAGGGAACTCGAGCACGTTCGTCCAGTTCGCCATCGGGACGCCGACCGACCGCGCCGTCAACGATGTGCGCGATGCTGTTTCAAACATCCGCAGCGACCTCCCCGATGGCATTTTGGAACCGCAAGTGTCGCGCGTTGACATTCAGGGCGGTGAAATCGCGATTTTCTCGGCCGAAGCCAATGACATGACGCTCGAGGGGTTGAGCTGGTTCATCGACAATAATGTCGCCAAAAAGCTCCGTTCGATCCCCGGCGTGGCGAGTGTCTCGCGCAGTGGCGGTGTTAACCGCGAAATCCGTGTCGTCCTTGATCCGGGCAAGCTGCAAGCGCAGGGCGTGACGGCGTCGCAAGTAAATGCCCAACTTCGCTCGACCAATCTCAACGCGGCGGGGGGACGCGCCGAAATCGGCGGCTCCGAACAATCGGTCCGCGTGCTTGGCAACGCACAAAATGCTTTTGCTTTGTCGCAGACGAATATTTCGACGGGCG
>JAYUQI010000103.1:0-4096 GCA_043756805.1 Sphingomonas sp. | reverse complement strand
CCAGCGACAGCGAGGTCGTGACAGTGCGTGACAGCGTTTCGTTGGTCGACAGGTCGATCAGCGATTCCATATCCATCGACCGGTATTTGCGCAGGTTTTCACGAATCCGGTCATAACAGACGATCGTGTCGTTCAGCGAATATCCGATAATCGTCAGGATTGCTGCCACGACATTAAGATCGAACTGCAACTGCGTCAGCGCAAAGAAGCCGAAGGTCAGAACCACGTCATGTGCCAGCGTTGCCAGCGCGCCAACGCCGAACTGCCACTCGAAGCGAAACCAGATGAACAGTGCAATGCCCGCCATCGCGAGCGCGAGGGCGAGTGATCCGGTTGAAAAAAGTTCGCATCCGACCTTGCCGGACACCGAATTGACCGATCCGACATTAACACCCGGATAGGATTTTATGATCTCGGCGCGAACTGCCGACGCGATTTTGTTTGTATCTGCGCTCAGGGCGGTCGCATTGTTGCCGCTCAGGCATTTGCCGATCGGATTTTGGCTCCCCTCAAGCGGCACGCGGATGTCAACCGTGCGCTTGTCCGCCATCTGCTGGATCGTCACATCCCCCACATTGAGTGCGCCAAGCCGACTGCGCAAAGTGCCGATGTCCGGCGTTTGCGCAAACGTAATGCGCATCTGCTGCCCGCCGACAAAATCGACACCCCAGTTCAGCCCGCGCGTTGCAACCAGCGCGACCGATGCAGTCATGAGGATGACCGACAAGGCGAGCGCCACCCAACGCCAGCGCAGAAAGTGGAAATTGGTATTATCGGGAACGATTTTCAGGGGACGCATCGGCACGGCCTTACAAATTGAGCATCTGGGGCCGGTCGCGCCGCAGATAATCAGCGACAAGTAACCGCGTGAAAGTAACACCGGTGAACACCGACGTCACGATACCGATCGCCAGGACAACGGCGAAGCCCTTGATCGGCCCCGAGCCGAACCAGAACAGGATAAGCGCCGAGATGACGTTGGTGATGTTGGCATCGAAAATCGCTGTCGATGCTTCCTTGTAGCCAAATTCTACTGCGGCGAGCGTTTGCCGTCCGCGCCGTATCTCTTCGCGTATGCGCTCGTTGATGAGCACATTGGCATCAACCGCCGCGCCAATGGTCAGCACGAACCCGGCAATCCCCGGCAACGTGAGCGTCGCGCCGATGAGCGACATGCCCGCGATCACAAGAATTGCGTTCAGGAAAAGCGCCGCGGTCGTGTAAACGCCAAAGCGGAAATAGGTGATGACCATGTAGAAGATAAGAGCGGCCGTCGCCAGCGTTGCTGCCAGCACGCCCTTGTCGATTGAATCCTGCCCGAGTTCGGCACTGACGCTTGATTCCTCGACCACCTTGAGCGCGACCGGCAATTTGCCAGACCGCAGCGAAATCGCCAGTTGCTGTGCGCTTTCGGTCGTGAAGTTGCCCGAAATCTGTGCCTGTCCGCCGAGGATCGGTTCGTTGATGTTCGGTGCCGACAGCACGACCCCGTCGAGGATCATGGCAAAAGGCTTGCCGACATTTTCCTGCGTCACCCGGGCAAAGCGGCGGCCACCCTGGCCGTCAAAACGGATGTTGACGATCGGTTCGTTCGACTGCTGGTCATTGCCGGTCTGGGCGTCGATCAGCTCGTCGCCCGAAACCATGACGCGGCGCTTGACCGCGATGACCGGCGATCCGGCGGGATTGCCCGGATAAGGCAGAATCTGGCTGCCTGGCGGGACACGGCCCTGCGCTACCTGGGCATCATCCGCTGTCAGGTCGACGAGCTTGAATTCGAGCTTCGCAGTCTTGCCGAGCAGCGCCTTCAATCCTTCGGGATCCTGGAGTCCCGGCACCTGGACGAGAATGCGGTTGCTGCCCTGACGGATCACGGTCGCTTCGCTTGTCCCGGTCGGGTCGATACGTTTGGCAACAACTTCGCGCGCCGTGTCGAGCGCATCGTTGACGGCTTTGGCAATGCCCGCCGCGCTCGGCGTCATCACCAGCCGCGTTGAATCAACGACGGCAACATCCCAGTCGCGCTGCCCGCCGATGCCGACCGGATTGCTCTGCTTGCGTGCAATTTCCATTGCGGCATCAAGCTGCGCGACGTCGCGGACAAAGAAGCTCAGCTTGCCATCGGCCGTCGATATATCGCCGATTTCGATGCGCGGTGTCGCGCGGCGGAATTCGGTGCGCAGCACTTCTTCCATCGCTTCGATCTTCTGCTTGGCAACGTCGGTGGTTTCCGCCTCGAGCAACAAGTGGCTGCCGCCCTGCAAATCCAGACCATAGTTGAAACGCGCGGTCGGCACGAAGCTCGGCCACCCCGCTGTCACGGCTTTCGGAAAGAAGTTTGGCACGGCAAGCACGATCCCGATCAGCACCGTGATCAGGACCGCCCAGACTTTCCAGCGCGGGAAATCAAGCTGCATCGGTTAATCGTTCGCCGGTTTTGCACTGCCGAGCGGCGTCACGTCACTCAACGTGGCTTTGATTGCTTTTACTTTCACGCCGGTCGCGATTTCGATTTCAACCTGCGCATCGTCGACGCGCGTGACTTTGCCGACCAGCCCGCCACCAGTGACAACACTGTCGCCTTTTTTAACGGCAGCAATCTTTTCCTTGTGCTTCTTCATCGCAGTCTGCTGCGGGCGGATCATCAGGAAATAGAAAATAACGAAGATGAGCAGCAACGGCGCCATCTGGACAAAGAAGGCAGTGCTGCTGCTCGGGGCTGCAGTCGCGGCTTGCGCATAGGCTGGGGATATGAACATGGGACTTTCTGTGGCCTGTGATAGGCAGAAGCGCGCGATTAACAGAGGCTATGCGTTGGTGCAACCGTGATGCACCTGCGAAGACGGTTGCCTTCGCGCCCACACCGGCTTAGACGCGCCAACTCGGTCGGGACGTAGCGCAGCCTGGTAGCGCATCACACTGGGGGTGTGGGGGTCGCAGGTTCGAATCCTGTCGTCCCGACCAAAATGTCTGTTTCTCGTAAGACACTGATTTAACTAATAAAATACCACGTTTTCAGCCTGTGTAGAAACTGTGTAGATTTTTTTCGGCTTGTATAGCTCGCCGACCACGTAACGGCTCCTCGGCCTCCATTGCCCGCAAGCCGAGTTTCGCCATCATAGCCGCGTCCTTGTACTCGCCTGCATTGGCGACGGTCAGCAGCTTGTCACCAGTGAAAATGCGGTTCGCGCCCACCACGAAGCTCAGCGCTTGTGTCGCCTCGAACATACTCACGCGGGTTCAATCGGTGCGAGTAGCGTCACATCACTCCAGTTTTCCTTTGAGCCACATTGGCAAGCCTGCGCTTATGAAGGCAACATGCGGGACATGCGCGGCGAAACACTGGTTCATCCGGCCTGCTTCATCCCGAAATTGACGGGCAAGCGCGTTTTCAGGGACAATGCCAAGTCCAACTTCGTTCGCCACCATCAACACGGGCCCTGCCGCCGCCGCCAATGCCGCCAACAAGTCGGTCGTGGCTTTTACAACATCATGATCCGCAAGCATTAAGTTGCTAAGCCAGAGCGTCAGACAATCAACAAGGACGACGGTATCGGCACGGCTGACATGAGCAACTGTCGCCGGTACGTTGATCGGAACTTCAACGGTATGCCAATCCGCACCCCTGTCCGCGCGATGCCGAGCAACCCGTTCGGCCATTTCATTGTCATGCGCTTCCGCAGTCGCGACATAAACAAGGCCTAGCCCGCGCGACCGGGCAAGGCACTCTGCAAAGCGGCTTTTTCCGGAACGCGCACCACCCAATATCAAGGCATGGTCAATCAGCACTTGCGCCAAATGCTGCAATGCAATACCGCCGTCAATGCTTAAGGTGCCTTTAGTCGGGCTTAATAAGGAATTCGGAAAGTGGCTTTGTGTCACTCATCCGAAGCTGCCCTCGCAACTGTGATCGGTGAGTTTTGCCTTTTTACACCACTGAGTCCGCCATGGATTTGGGAAGGTAAGGTAAAGTATTGACCCGAGAGCCAGGAGACCTGCCTCAAGCGATCGTTCTTTCGTGCGGGCGAGGTGTACCGGGCGATGATCGAGGATTTCCTCGCGTGACGATGTAAGCTGGGTCGCGCGCAGTGGGAAT
>JAYUQI010000102.1:0-11718 GCA_043756805.1 Sphingomonas sp. | reverse complement strand
AATTTTACGAGCAGTTGCCCGAACTGTTCCCGCCCGCCGATGCGCGGAGCTGGTTCGTCGGCAATCAGCCGATGATCGACGCCACCGCGATGCGCAATTCGTCGCTTCAAGGGGCGTATTTCATCATGGCGGCGCGCGCGCTGAGGCTGGATACCGGGCCGATGTCGGGGTTCGACAATGCGGGCGTCGATGCGGCGTTCTTTGGCGGCACGACGATCAAGTCGAATTTCATATCGACACTGGGCGTTGGTGATCCGGCGACAATCTTTGGCCGCTTGCCGCGTCCCGGTTTCGACCGGTTCAACAGTGTTGTCTGACCCCGGGTGAGGGTGCTCGTGATCGAAACGGCAACCGCTGCCTGTTCGGTGGCGCTGATCGATGATGGTGTGGTGATTGCGTCCGACGCTGCCGTTGTCGGGCGGGGCCATGCCGAACGGTTGATGCCGATGATTGCTGCGTTGCCGGGCGGCGGCCGCGCCGACGAAATCTGGGTTGATTGCGGGCCGGGCAGTTTTACCGGCATTCGCGTGGGCATCGCGGCAGCGCGGGGACTCGGCTTTGGCTGGGCTGTGCCGGTGTGTGGCTTTTCCTCGATGGCGCTGATTGCGGCGGACTGGTTCGCACGCAAGGGTGGCGACGCCGTGACGGTTGTTATCGAAGGTGGTCACGGCGAGGTGTTTGTCCAGCCGTTTGCCGCTGATCCCTTGCGCGATACGGCGCCGCTGCTGTCGGTGTCACGCGATGACGCTGCTGTTTCGGGCGCACGGGCGGGCGATGTGCCGCCCGACGCCGGCAATGCGGTGTTTCTGCCGCACGCGCCGCTGGCCGCCCGCCCGATTTATGGCCGTTCGCCCGATGCCAAGCCGATGGTCGTATGAACGGTATTGAAATTATCCGTGGCGATGCGGCGGACCTGCCTGCGATCATGCCCGTTATGGCAAGCGCTTTCGGCACGCAGTTTGGCGAGGCATGGACCGAATCGCAGTGTCTGGGCGTCGTGTCGATGCCCGGCAGTCATCTGCTTGTCGCCCGGCGCGACTCGCCTGTCGGTTTTGCATTGTCGCGCGTCATCCTCGATGAATGTGAATTGATGTTGCTCGCGGTTGCACCCGAAATGCAGCATCACGGCATCGGCAGACAGTTGCTGGCCGCAATGATTGCCGACGCGCGCGCCGCGAAAGCTGCGCGTGTTTTTCTTGAAGTCCGCAGCGGAAATCCGGCCATTACACTTTATTCTTCAGCCGGGTTTGCCGAAGTTGGTCGACGTCGTGGCTATTATCGCGGTCCATTTGGCGAGATTTTTGACGCGCTGACCTATCGACTGATACTGTCGTAAAATTTGCACTGCTCACACCGTTCTGAGTCAGCTAATACTGTAGTGACGGCATCATCAATGCTTTATCGCATCGACACCGTTTTCAAATCTATAGTGGACATTAAAAATGACAGACTCAATTGAAATGCAGGAAACATTCATCACGCTGACTGCCGATATTGTCGCAGCGCATGTCAGCAACAATAGTGTTGCGGTCAACGATCTGCCGACACTGATTTCGAATGTGCATACCGCGCTTGCGGCACTTGGCACACCGACTGTCGCGGTTGTCGAAAAGCAGGAACCAGCGGTTTCGATCCGCTCGTCGATCAAGCCTGACTATGTTGTCTGCCTCGAAGACGGCAAGAAGCTGAAGATGCTCAAGCGTCACTTGATGACGCATTATGGCATGACGCCCGACCAGTACCGCGCCAAGTGGGGCCTGCCAAACGATTATCCGATGGTCGCGCCGAACTATGCCGAACAGCGCCGGACGCTGGCCAAGGCCATTGGTCTGGGCACGAAGCGCAAGCGCGGCCCCGCGAAATAATCTCGCTTTGCGGTGACGTCGTCTTTGCGAAGCGGGGGCTTTGCGAAGCGGGGGCTTTGCGCTAGCGTCACCGCAATGCATCGTCCCATCGATATCGAAGCGCTCTGCGCTGAAAAAGGCTTGCGGATAACCGAGCAGCGCCGCGTCATTGCGCGCGTGCTTTCCGAAGCCGAAGACCATCCCGATGTCGAGGCCTTGTATACGCGTTCGTCGGCAATCGATCCGGGGATTTCGATTGCCACGGTGTATCGCACCGTCCGCCTGTTCGAAGAGGCTGGCATTCTCGAGCGGCATGACTTTGGCGACGGTCGCGCCCGTTATGAAGCGGCGGCCGAGGCGCATCATGACCATCTGATCAATGTCGAGACGGGCGAAGTGATCGAGTTCGTCGATCCTGAATTGGAAGCGTTGCAGAAAGTCATCGCTGAAAAGCTCGGCTTCCGCCTCGTCGACCACCGTATGGAGCTTTATGGCGTCGCCCTCGATCGCAAGAGCTGAGGCCGCCGCGGGACGTCCACCGTCAATCGCGCTTTCGGGCTGGTGTCGCATCGTGACACGAAGCACCGGGATGATCCTCGTCCTGGTGCCTTGTGTCCTTGCGCACGGCATCTGGCGGTTTTTGCGCCAGTCGTCGCCGTGGCCGCGGCTGTTTTTGCGAAGCGGCGCACGGATTGCCGGCGCGCGGGTAAAGCTGATCGGGACGCCGGTGCGGCGCAACGTCGTCTACGTGTCGAATCATATCAACTGGATCGACATATTGGCAATTGCCGGGCGAACCGGCAGCGCGTTTGTGGCGAAGGCCGAAATCAAAACGGCGCCTGTTGTCGGCTGGCTCGCCGACCTGAACCACACAGTCTATGTGGCGCGCGAAGATCGCAGTGGTGTGGCCGAGCAGATCAACCGCCTTCGCGAAGCCATCGCCGATACCTGGTCGATTACCATTTTTCCGGAAGGGACGACCAATGACGGACAGTCGTTGCTGCCCTTCAAATCATCGCTGCTCAAGATATTGGAGCCGCCACCCGAAGGCGTCGTTGTTCAGCCATTGATGCTCAATTATGCTGCTGTTGGCCCTGAAATTGGCTGGCTGGGTGTCGAAAGCGGCAAGAATAATGCGCTGCGTGTACTGGCACGGCCCGGGACGTTTTCGCTCGACATGCATTTTCTCGAGCCGTTTCAGCCGACGGCCTTTCCGGGTCGAAAGGCAATCGCCGCCGAAAGCCGCAGCCGGATCGCAGCAGCGCTTGAAACAGTCACGGGCGCGCATGTCGGCGATTTTATCGGGCATGACCATTGGGCTGGCGGACCGGCCGCGTTATAGTGACATTAATGACCTCACCAAAAACCTATCACGTCAAATCCTTTGGCTGCCAGATGAACGTCTATGATGGCGAGCGGATGGGTGAATTGCTGGACGCCGAGGGCATGGCAGCGACGAGCGAGGCCGAAGCCGATCTGGTCGTGCTCAACACCTGCCATATCCGTGAGCGAGCGGTGCACCGCGTTTATTCCGAAATCGGGACGCTGAAGCGCGACGATGGCACGCGCCCGATGATCGCGGTGGCGGGGTGCGTGGCGCAGGCCGAGGGGGCAGAGGTGAGCCGCCGTGCGCGCGAAGTTGATATTGTCGTTGGGCCGCAAGCCTATCATCGTCTGCCGCAACTGGTGGCGAAGGCAGCGGCGGGGCAGCGGGCGGTCGATACCGACATGCCGACCGAGACCAAGTTCGGCGCATTGCCCGCGCGGGGGGCACAGCGGCCGTCGGCGTTCCTGACCGTTCAGGAAGGGTGCGACAAATTCTGCACCTATTGTGTGGTGCCCTACACGCGCGGGGCGGAAGTTTCGCGGCCGTTTGATGCGATCATCGATGAAGCCAAAGCGCTGATCGCGGGCGGGGCGAAGGAAATCACGCTGCTCGGGCAGAATGTGAACGCGTGGGGCGATACGGGGCCCAAAGGAAGAAAAGGCTTGCATGACATTATCGCCGCGCTCGACATGCTACCGGGGCTGCACCGCATCCGTTACACCACGAGCCACCCCAACGACATGCAGCAAGGCTTGATCGACGCGCACCGCACTGTCGAAAAGCTGATGCCCTATCTCCACCTACCGGTGCAGTCGGGCAGCGATCCGGTCCTGAAAGCCATGAACCGCAGCCATTCGCGCGACAGCTATTTGCGGCTGCTCGACCGGGTACGCATCGCGCGGCCCGACATCGCGCTGTCGGGCGATTTTATTGTCGGTTTCCCGGGTGAGACGGATGCCGATTTCGACGCAACACTCAGCCTGATTGCCAAAGTCGGCTATGCGCAGGCCTATAGCTTTGCCTATTCGCCGCGCCCCGGCACGCCGGCTGCGGCGATGGACATGCAGATTCCCAAGGATGTGATGAGCGCGCGACTGCAAGCGTTGCAAGCTGCCATCAATGTGCAGCAACATGCGTTTAACGAAGCCAGTGTGGGGATGACGACACAGATATTGCTCGAACGGCGCGGCAAACTGGCGGACCAGTTCATCGGTAAATCGCCGTGGCTGCAATCGGTGCATGTCGTCGGGGATCGGTTTGCCATTGGCGATGTTATCGATGTCGAACTCGCCGCTGCTGGTCCCAATAGCTTGAAAGGAACGCCCTTGATGACGCCTGTGCTGAATGCCGCGTAAGCCCGTCCCCGCCCAGTTGGGCGACCGCAGCCGCCTCGAAGTTATCTTCGACAAACCGCAATTGCTCGGTCGCTTGTTCGGCGAGTTTGACCAGAATCTGGTGGCGATCGAAAACCGCCTCGGCGTCTATATCGCGGCGCGCGGCAACAAATTGCAGATCGAGGGCGAGGCAGGCGCAACGGCACGGGCGCGTGATGTGCTTACCGGCTTGTATAACCGGATTGTGCAGGGGCAGAATATTGATGCGGGCGCCGTCGATGCGGTGATCGCGATGTCATCCGAACCCACGCTCGACGGGATCATCCGCCATGACGTGGCCGAACCACCGACGGTGATGATCCGCACGCGCAAAAAAACGATCGTTCCGCGCTCGGCGACGCAAATCCGCTATATGGAAGCGCTTAATCGCAACGACATCATCTTTGCGCTGGGGCCAGCGGGGACGGGGAAGACCTATCTCGCGGTGGCGCAGGCTGTGGCGCAGTTGATTACGGGATCAGTCGACCGGCTGATCCTGTCGCGCCCCGCGGTCGAAGCGGGCGAGCGGCTCGGGTTCCTGCCTGGCGACATGAAGGAAAAGGTCGATCCTTACCTGCGCCCGATTTATGATGCGCTCTATGATTGCCTGCCCGCCGAGCAAGTCGAGCGGCGCATGGCCAGCGGCGAAATCGAAATCGCGCCGATCGCGTTCATGCGCGGGCGGACGCTGGCCGAATCCTTCATCATTCTCGACGAAGCGCAGAACACGACTCCCGCGCAGATGAAGATGTTCCTGACCCGTTTCGGCCAGAACAGCCGCATGGTCGTGTGCGGCGACCCCAAGCAGAGCGATCTGCCGACGGGGCATGTGTCGGGGCTGAACGATGCCGTTGCCAAGCTCGAAGGTGTTGAGGGGATTGAAATGGTCCGTTTCGGCGTTGGCGATGTTGTGCGGCATCCGGTCGTCGGACGGATTGTTCAGGCTTATGAGGGTAGCGGTTGAGCTGTGGCGCTTCTAATCCAACTCAATGCTGCAGAGCGTTCTGAACTGGCGAAGCAGATTGCCGGGCAAGGCGGGTTTCAGGGCCTGATGAAAAGGTTGCGCCAGCGGGCAGCCATTTCGGGAAAGTTGACTCTAAGCAACGATGAAATAGCCCAGATTGGCAAATACGCTTTTTATGAAAGCGGTGGGGGATACGAAAATCGCCTCAAAGTAATTTTCCAACGAACGCTTGGGCCGAATTTGAACGGCTATCCCGATCAAGCTTGACGTGGTTCAATCACGATGCAAAAGTGAACAGACTAAGAACGAGGGCGGAATGCTGACGATGTCCCTTTCGGTTAATATGCCATCAACGCAAGCGCGTGCTCTAGATCAGTTCTTTACGCGCCCAGAGGTTGCAACCAAATGTGTTTCTGAGCTTGTAAAATGGGCTGACCGCCAGTCTGGCGATTGGCTTTGGATTGAACCGTCGGCGGGTGGCGGGGCATTCCTTGATGCGATGCCTTACCCACAGATTGGACTCGATATTGCGAGTTCCCGTTCAGACGTGATGAAAGCTGACTTCCTTCAGTGGCGTCCAGGGAAAACCAACCGTCGTGTTGCTGTTGTTGGCAATCCGCCATTTGGAAAAAATGCGTCGCTCGCGCGTGCGTTTGTGAACCATGCTGCGGGATTTGCCGACGTGATTGCTTTCATCGTGCCGCGCACTTTTGAAAAGCCAGCGTTTATCAACAAGCTCGACCAGCGACTGCATCTCGTAAGTCAACATGCGCTTAATGAAGACTCTTTCGAGTTTGACGGCGCATCGTATTCGGTGCCAACGGTTTTCCAGATTTGGGAGCGTCGTAAAACGCTTCGACCGTTGAATGCTCAAGTTACTCGCCATTCTGATTTCTCGTTTGTCACAGCCGATCATGCCCATTTTGCGTTCCAACGTGTCGGTGCGCGAGCTGGTTTGGCATCTGTCGAAGGGTTGCAGAAGTCGCCGCAATCGCACTATTTTTTGAAGGCCCGAGATAATCACCGGGTTTTACTAGAGCGGCTCAGCGCCATTGACTGGACGCCGATTAAGACACGAACAGCAGGCAATCCGAGCATCGGAAAGTGCGAATTGATCACTGCGTATTCCGCGCTTCACGGATGACAAACAGTCAAAAGCACGGCAAAAACTTTGAAGACCTGATCAAGGGATGTGGGTTGTTCCCGGGTGCTTCTGATCAATCTCGATCAGCCACAGTGGGTATGGATATAGAGGCAAGGTTTGACCGAAAATTAGAGCTGCCAACGAGTATTAAGGCCACGGGTGGTGGAATTGTTACACTGTCTGATGCGCGTAAATTTTGGGCGATTAACACTAAATTTCGGATGATTGTTGGAACCTATCGTCAAGTAGGCGGCCAAAAGCATTTTGCGGCTGTCCACGAGTTTTTGCTGATACCCTCGGATCTTGCCGCGCTGCGGGGAGATGTCACGCTTTCAGAAATAGAAGCACTGCACGTTGGGATTGGTTTGTCAGTATTTCCGGTGAACCAATACGCGAGAGCACGAGATTGGATTAAGCAACAAAAGCGCGCGATGACCGGTCGAACGACGCGTATCATTCTTAATCCCAAAATTTCCAGCGACAAGACCAAGGCGAAGAGCGCCGATAAGCAACGAAGAATGCAGTGTTCAGTGCGTCTTGTTGATTTGATTTCAGTTACACAACACGACAACCGTCATATCATACACATGGAAAATATTGGCGATCTCGTTCTGCCAATAGCGTTGGTCAGTTCCAAACGGAAGTTTGGCACTTGATCGACGCGGCAATTGCAATTGAAATGCCGTGGCCAATCAATGATTGGCAATCCCTCGCGACCCGCGCCGTAAGCGCCACAATCGCCGCGACCCCGCACGCTGGCCTTGCCACCATAGCGGCGGCAATTGAAATCTCCATCCGGCTCACGTCCGATGCTGAAGTCCAGACGCTCAACCGCCAGTATCGCCAGCAGGACAAGCCGACCAATGTCCTGTCCTTCCCGATGGTCCAGCCCGACCTCATCGACGCTCTGGCGAACACCGATGACGGCGAAGTCCTGCTCGGCGATATCGTTCTTGCGGATGGCGTTTGTAAACGCGAATCCGTCGAGCGTGGCGTGTCAACGCAGGATCATGCCACGCACCTCATTGTGCACGGTGTTCTCCATCTGCTAGGCTATGATCACATGACTGATAGTGAAGCCGAAGCGATGGAAGCGATTGAGCGTGATGTCATGGCATCGCTCGGCCTGCATGACCCTTATCCGATACAGGACTGAATTCCCATTATGAAAGAAGGCGATAGTAGGAGCCCTAAGGACAATGGGGTTGGCTTATTGAGCAACCTGCGCGCAATGCTGTTTGGCGGGGCCAGCGAGCCGACGCTGCGCGACCAGATCGAAGAAGCGATTGCCGACCATGAGGAAGAGCCCGGCCCCGATGCCGAAGGCGATCTGTCCCCCGTAGAGCGGCAGATGGTGCGCAACCTTCTCCACTTTGGCGAATGCACGGTCGATGATGTTGCGGTGCCGCGCAGCGATATTCTTGCTGTTCCCGAGACGATTGGCTTTGCCGAGCTGGTCGCGCAATTCGCCGATGCGGGGCACAGCCGCTTGCCGGTTTATCGCGAGAGCCTCGACGTCGTAACCGGCATGGTCCACATCAAGGATGTGTTTGCGATATTGGCGCAGGCAGGGCCGCATCCCGACGGGATCGCCGCGCTGATCCGCCAGCCGCTTTACGTGCCGCAATCGATGGGGGTGCTCGACCTGCTTGCCGAAATGCGGCGGCAGCGCGTGCATCTGGCGATTGTGATCGATGAATATTCGGGGACCGAAGGGCTGGTCACCATCGAGGACCTGGTCGAAGAAATCGTCGGCGATATCGAAGACGAGCATGACGACGCACCCGAAGCGCTGATCGTGCCGCTCGAGGACGGACTATGGGAAGCCGATGCGCGTGCCGAGCTGGACGATGTAGCGACGACGATTGATGCACGGCTGGGCGAGATTGACGAAGATGTCGACACCATCGGCGGGCTGGCGTTCATGCTGGCGGGGCATGTTCCCCAGCCGGGCGAAACATTGGTCCATGCCAGTGGTTGGCGGATCGAGATCATTGACGGCGATGCGCGGCGCGCAACGCGGGTGCGGCTGCATCCGCCCGTTGAAACGCAAGTGGAGGCATAATGTGCGCGTAAAAATATTGGTAATGTTCGGGATACTGGCACTGCTCGGCGGCGGGATTTGGTATTTGTTTGGCCGCGCCGACGTCGCGCGATTGCCAGTGGAAGCGGTGAGTGGGGCCAGCCCTAAGATTACGGACCCCCGCCTTCAAAAAATCCCGACGATCAAGATTGCCAAGGTTGTCGGCTGGCGGGATGGGGCAAGGCCGGTTGCGCCTGCGGGACTTGCAGTCAACCAGTTCGCCGACAAGCTCGACCATCCGCGTTGGCTGTACCAACTGCCCAATGGTGATGTGCTGGTGGCGGAGACCAACAAGCCACCGACGCCGCCACAGGGCCTTACGGACGTCGTCATGGGCTGGCTGATGAAAAGCGCAGGGGCGGGGACGCCTTCGGCGAACCGGATTACCCTGCTGCGCGATAGCGATGGCGATGGCATTGCCGATATCCGCTCGGTGTTTCTGAAGGACCTCAACTCGCCGTTCGGCATGGCGCTGGTCGGCGACCGGCTTTTCATCGGCAATCACGACGCCGTCTGGGAATTTCCTTATGTGACGGGTCAGACGGCGATTACGGCGAAGCCCAAGGCGCTGGTCAAACTGCCCGGCGGCGGCAATCATTGGGCCAAGAACATTATCGCGAGCGAAGACGGGCGTTTCCTTTATGTCGGTGTCGGTTCATCGTCGAACATCGGCGAGCGCGGAATGGAAGCCGAAGATCACCGGGCGAACGTTCTCGAAGTCGCCATCGACGCCAAAACGATGCGTATTTACGCAAGCGGCCTGCGTAATCCGGTTGGGATGGCGTGGGAACCGATGAGCAAAGCGCTGTGGACTGTGGTCAACGAGCGCGACATGCTGGGGTCGGACCTCGCGCCTGATTACATGACACGCGTGGACTTCGGCGCCTTCTATGGCTGGCCCTATAGCTATTGGGGTGGCTATGAAGACAAGCGCGTCGAGGCGCGACCTGACTTGCTGCAATATACCAAGCGACCCGACTATGCGCTCGGGCCGCATACCGCCTCGCTGGGTCTGGCGTTCGGGTCTTTGGGCGGGTTCAAGAACGGCATGTTCGTGGGCCAGCATGGGTCGTGGAACCGGGTGCCGGTGTCGGGTTATAAAGTCGTGTTCGTGCCCTTTGGTGCGAATGGATATCCCAATGGTGCCATGCAGGATGTGTTGACCGGTTTTCTCGATAAGGATGGCGGGGCGCAGGGCCGCCCGGTGGGTGTGATCGTTGATAATGCTGGTGCGTTGCTGGTCGCCGATGACGTTGGCAACCGGATCTGGCGGGTGAGTGTTCGCTAGAAGCCAGGATCAGGCAACGGCGTGCAGTTTGACCGTTTCAAGCGGTCGAATATCCTCGGCATGCGCCCAGCACAAATCCATGAGGCCGAGCGCACGCCCATCATGCGACAGGATTTCGATGGCGCGGATCGGCTGGTGATCGCGCTCGTCGACGAGCACCGGCGTGGACGGCACGCCCGATTCCCAGCGCTCGCCCCACTGGCGCAGCGCGAGCATTGCAGGGAGCAGCTCCGCGCCCTTTTGCGTGAGGCGATATTCAACCTTGCGGCGATCATCGGCCATCGCTTCGCGCGACAATATGCCGTGATCGACCAAGCGCCCGAGACGATTCGCAAGGATGTTGCGGGCAATACCCAGCGTTGACTGAAATTCCTCGAAATGATGCAACCCGTTGAAAGCCGCCCGCAAAATCAGGAACGACCAGCGTTCGCCCATTGCTTCCAGCGCCGCCGGTAGCGCGCAGTCCGCCAGTTCGCGGAGATTTTCTTTAAGCATGCCCATCCTACGTCCAAACCTATCCTAATTTCACTGTCATGCAAACTTCATATAAGTTTTGTATTGCAACTTGAAACTTATATAGGTAGGTAGTGATTCGCAACCTAATTGAAAGGCCTCCCCATGGCACAAGTTTCGAAACTCTTCGCCGCTGCCTCGCTTGCCCTGATCAGTGTCGCCCCGGCGCTCGCGCAGTCGCCGGCTTACCGCGCGGTTCCCGTTGCGCAGGCCAGTGCCGACACCGTCATTGCCGACGGTGTCCTGTGGCGCTGCGGCGACGCGGGCTGCACCGCGACCAACGCAACGTCACGCCCCGCCATCGTTTGCGCACAGGCCGTTCGCAAAGTCGGCAAGCTGGCCAGCTTTACCGTTGGCACCGTTTCGTTTGACGAAGCTGCGCTTGCCAAATGCAATGCCAAAGCAAAAGCCTGAGGCTTAACGAAGCCCACCGCGCCGGGGTTCGCTCCCTCGACTCCGGCGCAAGGCAGGCCCGGACGTGAAAGCGTCCGGGCCTGTTTTTTTTCGTCAGAATTTCGCAGTGATGGTCAAGCGCGCGTTGCGCGGGGCGCCGGGCGAGATGTTGTTGTCGTTATGCGCGTTTGGAAAATAGGTGACATTGCCGACATTCTCGATGTTCACTTGCGCATTAATCCTGTCCGTTACCTTCACAAACAGCGCGGCATCAATCCGTGTGTAGGCAGGCAGGCGCGTGACATTGCTGATCGCGGCAAACTGGCTTGCCTGATGATAGATACCCAGCCCCACGCCGACCCGGCCGGTAACATCATAGCGGTTCCATAGCGCAAGCTGATCGCGTGGCACTTGCCCGACGCTGCGCCCGGCGGGGGCGGCGGTCGTCGTATCGGTGATGACGGCTTTGGTGTGGGCATAGGACATTGCCGTCTGCCACCGCGGCGTGATTTTCCCGACGAGACTGATTTCATAGCCTTCGGTGCGCTGTCCGCCGGTCGGTACCACCGAACCCGGGGTTGGTCCGGTGGCGCGGGTATTGGTCCGGTCGAGCCGATAAACCGCAGCGGCAACCGACAAGCCCGGCTTGATGTCCCATTTTGCGCCGACCTCGTAATTGTCGAACGCTTCGGGCTCGAGCGTGGCATTCGTCGCATCGAAGCTCAGGAACTGGTCGCCCGATTGCGGCAGAAATGATTTTGACCAGCTGGCGTAAAGCGACGCCTGCGG
>JAYUQI010000101.1:0-4099 GCA_043756805.1 Sphingomonas sp. | reverse complement strand
CGCGCGTCGTGGCCTTGCTCGACAAACATGATGTCCGCGCGTCGTGGACCGTTGCCGCACTCTCCCTCGAAAACCATCCCGAAATCGCCGCAGCGATCCGCGCGCGTGGCGACGAACCTGTCAGCCACGGCTATCGCTGGGTCCACCAGTTCAAAATGGACGAAGCCACCGAACGCGATTTCATCCGCAAAGCCATCGCGTCCATCGAGAAGACGACCGGCACGCGTCCCTATGGCTGGCTGTCGCGCTATTTCCATACGGACAACACCCGCCGCCTGCTGATCGAGGAAGGCTTCCACTATCACATGGACGATTATTCGAGCGACATCCCCTTCGTCGACGCCGCGACCGCCCCCGGCAAACCCATTGCCATCGTCCCTTACCAACTCGACACCAATGACATGAAAATGTGGACCGACCCTGCCTACACCCCTGCCAACTGGCTCGATTATGCGCGGCGGGCGTTCGACTGGACCTATGCCGAGGGCGCGGCAGGCAACCCCAAAATGATGAGCCTTGGCCTCCATCTGCGCATCATTGGCAGGCCGGGCCGCATCTGGGCGCTCGACGAATTTCTGAAGCACGTCCGTGCCCACAACGACGTCTGGTTCGCCACGCGCCATGAAATCGCAAAGGTAGTCCTGTGACGCTCCGCCTCGAAACCCAAGGTGCCGTCGCACACCTCATCATCGACCGCGCGGCAAAGCGCAATGCGTTCAACCAGGCGATGTGGGAGACGCTGCCGGGCTTGGTTGCACAAGCGATGGACAACGCCACCGTGCGCGTCCTCGTGCTCCGTTCGGCCGAACCGGGCGTGTTCTGCGCTGGCGCGGACATCGGCGAGCTTTCGGCCAATGCAGCCAGTCCCGACTGGCTGCTCGCCAACCAGACCGCGATCAACCGCGCGCAATTTGACCTCACCCGCGCGGCCAAACCGACCATCGCGCTCATCGACGGCGATTGCGTCGGCGGCGGCTGCGGCCTCGCGCTGGCCTGTGACTTACGGATCGCATCCAATCGATCGCGCTTCGGCATTACGCCCGCGAAACTGGGCCTCGTCTATCCGCTGCATGACACGAAATTGCTCGTCGATCTGGTCGGTCCCGCCGCCGCCAAGCGCGTATTGTTCACGGGCAGCCTGATCGACGCCGCCGAAGCGCACCGCATCGGCTTGATCGACCAAATCGCCAACAATGCCGACGCGCTGATCGAGACAATCACCAGCGTGTCGGGCCACAGCCAGCGCGAAAGCAAAGCCATGATCCGCCGCATTCTCGATGGCCAAGTCGCCGATGACGACGCCACCCGCGCGCTGTTTGCAGCAGCGTTTTCGGGGGCAGATTTCAAGGAAGGGGTTTCGGCCTTCCTTGAAAAACGAAAACCCGACTTCACATAATCCGAAGTGCTGAGCCTGTCGAAGCACGGTTAACGCGAACCGTCCTTCGACAGGCTCAGGACTGCGGTTTTAGGAGACCCCATGCTCACCCACGGCCAAATCCTCGGCGGGACGATCACCACGCCCGACCTTGACCGCGCGCTCGCCGATTACCGCGACCGGCTCGGCCTCAAAGTCATTGAGCAAGCCACACTCCCCGCCGATCTCACCGCGAGCTGGGCCACGCCCGCCAGCACCGGCGCGCGCTTTGCAACCCTCCAGCCGACCAGCGGCGCGCCCTGTTTCCTCCGCCTTGTCGAACAACCCACGCCGCCCGATTTCAAGCCGACCCGCACTTTTGGCTGGGCCGCGTTCGAAATCACCGTGCAGGATGTCTATGACTGGCCCACCAAACTGGCTGGTTCCGGCTTCGACATCATTGGCCCGCCCAAGGAAATCGAAGGCCTCCCCTATTTCGTCGCCATGCAGATGACCGGCCGGGGTCGCGAGATGATCTATCTCAACGAAGTGCGCCAGAACACGCCGTCATCAGACCTGCCCAAAGCCGCTTCGCCCGTCGATCACATTTTCATCGTTATCCTTGCCTGCGCGGATCGCCCCGCCGCGCTCGACTGGTATGCCGACAAGGTCAAGCTCGACATCGGCGGCAGCTATACGATTGAATATACGATGATAAACAAGGCCTTCGCTCTGCCCGACGGCACACAATCAACGATCACCATGGTCCAGAAAGGGCGGCTCCCGATCATCGAAGTCGATGGCTATCCCGACACCGCGACCGTTCGCCCCGGACCTGCCGACGCGCTGCCCGCAGGCAATGCCATCGTCACGCTCGCCGTCGACAGCCTCGATGCCCTCGCGCTCGACTGGATCACGCCCCCGGTCATCCGCGATGGTCCTTTCTATGCGGGCCGCCGCACCGCCACCGTGCGTGGCCCGGCTGGCGAATTGCTCGAGCTGATTCAAATCTCCTGCTAGCGTCCACTGTTATACCCCGCTAAGACACGCCAACTTAAAGCGGTAGGGCGTAACAAATGCTGGGTCGAGTGCTGGGTTGGATCAAAGCGCATCCGAAGACGTCGATTGCCATCGGCCTTGCGCTCGCGGCCATCCTCTATTTCGTACTGCGCCCTACACCGCGCACCTATGAATACATCAATGCGACCGTGGATCGCGGCGAAGTTGTCCGCCGCGTGACCGCCTCGGGCAAACTCCGCGCGCTGAACACGATCAAGGTCGGTGCCGAAGTCTCGGGCCAGATCACGCGGGTCTTCGTCGATTTCAACACCCCCGTCACGGCGGGACAAGTGCTTGCCGAAATCGACCCCACCCGCGTCAACGCCCGCGTCCAGCAGGCCCGCGCCCAAGTCGCCTCCGCTCAGGCCGCATTGGCGCTCGCCGAAGCGTCGGGGGCGCGCGCCCAAAGCGAGATTGCCATTCAGGAACGCGAATTCAGCCGCCGCGCGCAACTGGCCGAACGCGGTTTCCTTTCGAAATCGGCCCTCGATGGCGCGAGCAGCGTCCTCTCCGCTGCCCGCGCGAACATCCGCACCACCGCTGCCCAGGCCGCCAGCGCCCGCGCCCAAATCTCGCAGGCCAATGCCGAGCTGTCGTCTGCCCTCCTCGACCTCAGCCGCACCACGATTGTCGCCCCCGCGTCGGGCGTCATCATCAACAAGCTCGTCGAGCCCGGCACCACGGTTGCCGCCAGTTTCCAGACGCCGAACCTGTTCGAAATCGCGGCGGACACCACGCGCATGCAAGTCGAAGCCTCGGTCGACGAAGCCGACATCGGTCAGGTCCGCGACGGCCAGCCCGTGCGCTTCACGGTCGATAGCTACCCCGGCGAGACGTTCGCCGCGACCGTCCGGCAAATCCGCAAAGCCGCCACCGAAACGCAGAATGTCGTGAGCTACCTCGTCATCCTCGACGTCGACAACAAGGACGGCAAGCTGCTCCCCGGCATGACCGCGAACGTCGAAATCATCACGGGCAAAAAGGCGAACGTCACCCGCGTCCCCACCACCGCGCTCCGCTTCCGTCCGCGCACGGCAGACATGCCCAAGGACAAGGCACCGCCCGCGACCACGCCGATTGTCTTCATAACCAGCGTAGACCCCTTCAAACCCGCGCGCCGCGTCGTCACGCTCGGCCTGCAAGGCGAAGATTTCGTCGAAATCACCAAAGGCCTCAGCGCCGGCGACAAGATCGTCATTCGCAGCCGCTCCACGGTCAAGAAGCCAACCGACGAAGCCGCCGGCGACGAGAGCGACAATGCCACCGAAGACTGAGCCGCCGCTTCTCGAAACGCACAATCTCGTCAAAGACTATGTCCTTGGCGGCGAGACGGTCCATGCTGTCGCAGGCGTGTCGCTGACCATCCAGCGCGGCGAATTTGTCGCGATCATGGGTGCCAGCGGATCGGGCAAGTCGACCTTCATGAACATGATCGGCGCGCTCGACATCCCGACGTCAGGCACGCTCAAGATCGACGGCATCGACATTTCGGACCTGACCAGCGACGAACTCGCCGAAATCCGCAACCGCAAGATCGGCTTCGTGTTCCAGCAGTTCAATCTCCTCGCGCCCCGGCGATGCACACCGTGATTACCGTCCCGATCCACGCCAGGAGCGGAACCATGTTCTCGTCGCCGAAGTTGAAATTGCCGGGCGAGATGATCCGCTGGACCTTGAACACGATCG
>JAYUQI010000100.1:0-32513 GCA_043756805.1 Sphingomonas sp. | reverse complement strand
ATCTGCTGCTCGCTTCGAGCCATATGCGTCTGTTGACACGGCCATCATCCTATCCAACATTGTCGCTCGACGCCTTCCCAAGTTATAAGGCATTGTGTTTCGGCTTTGGGTATTGAATCTAGGCGATCAATCACTCCCCGCGTTGAGTTGTATTTCAACTTCCTTGATGCTTTCCAACACTGCATCAAAGGATGGAACCTCCCCGAATATCATGCCGGACATCGCCGTATAGTCGCGACTCAAATCAGCGATCATGGGTTCCGGAGGCGTCAGAGCAAACGTGCCGGGGTCGGCCGTAGTCAAGCCAAGGTCGGGGCTGTTGAAAAACATCCGGGCATGGCGGACGCAATCGCGCCCGAGTTCGGGATTGGCCAGCGCGACCTTCCCAGTGCCTGATTTCAGTAGCTGATACACGTCATAATAGTGGCGGGAAACCCGCTGACCGCCACCGCGCAATGCGCCGCGCCGGTCGAACCAATTCCGCAGGCCGTGTAGGATGATGATTTTATCCCAGAATGTCCGTTCGGCATCCACCGTCACGATATTGGAAACGGTCAGGTCAAATGCCGACACATCATCCGCGACATAAGGGCGAATGGCTTGGCTGCTGTTCGGGTCGAGCGCTGACTTTGCCCCGGACTCAATCTTGATCGCCGGACGAATATAGCCATCGGTTTCCGCAAGTACGCTCGGATACCAAAGCAATAGACTTTGCCGACTTGCATCGTCGAGATCGAGTTCCACCTTTGGCGGCTGGTCGATTTGTGTGCGTTCTAGGGTGTCCCGGAAATAAGTGGCGAGCTGTTCCATGAACGCTCCGCCGATATAGGTCTGACAGGCATCCTTGATTGCATCAAGCTTGGCTTGTCGCTTCTTGCCGCTCAATGCCTCCAAGGCTTCCACGCTTGCCGTTTCGCCAATATCCTCACGGAACACGGTAATATCTATGTCCTCGGAGAAGCGTGAAATTAGGCCAAAGGCTTTAGAAAGCGAGGTGCCGCCTTTGAACAGCAAGCGAGGCCCGCCTGTTGGAAGGCGGTTGAAGAGGGCGTCGAGTGTCCAGCAGACCCAGAAATCTTTCTCAATATTTTGCGCAGCGGTTCCTAGCCTTTGGCTAGCGCCTACGAACGCATCGCGTCGGTCATTGGAAGATGCCGCGAGGAATCCATCGAAATCCGCGCTCATCGGATAGCACTTCGAGGTGCTGATATGGCCGCATCCATATTGGGGAGACCGTCGGGCGCTGCAATTAGATCGCGCAGGAAGAATTGCATCCATATCGGCAAGGTGAACAGTCCATCTCGCAAGTCAGCGGTTATGGCAGAACCATGCACCGGATCAGCGAAAATGGATTGTAGCCGTTTTCTGACACGGGGCGCGTCGCTCTGGAGCGTATCTCGAAGCCAATGTAGCGCCTGTACGACGCGCATCGCTGGCCGCCCTGCCCAGAACAATTTGCTCGGTGCGGTCGTTTTGAAATGAATGGTCAGGTTGCCTAGCGCGAGTGATTTGAGCCGCGCATCGGTATGGACAATGATGTGCGCCGGAACAGCGTCGGACAAACCGATGTCATTAGCGGCCGTAATGCCATCGACAATCATTCGAGCAGAATCGCGGCGGGCCAGTGCATCAATGACGGCCCTAGTGTCGGGGTTGGTTGATTTGCTAGTCAGCGCGTTGAGGTTGGGCTTGTCATAGAGGCCGCGTGTAATCCTGCGGATCATGCCCCCGCGCACCAATCTGTGAAGCACTTGATCCACCGCATCGCGCGGCCCAAGATCGGCGAAGTCGGCGGGCACCCACACACCAAAAGGCGAGCGTGTCGCCATCCGGTCTGTGATACTGTCCTTCAGATCGATTCCCGGTCCGCGCATGATGATTCCTTTTGTCAGAAACGTGTATACATAATTCTGACAAATATGCAATCGTCAAATGATGCGGAAGCTGGCGCGCTACGCCGCACGACCTTCGCTTTCCAATTCCAGCACATACAGCCGATGATGTTGAAAACTTCGACTATCCGGGGTTTTCTAGCTTCAACGTCTATTTGTGTTAGTGGGCTAACACAAAAAAGTGCAATTTAGGGCAAAATAGGGAAGACGCTAACACAATAATTAACACAAGACTCACGATATTCTAATAATATCTAGTAAAATCAACTAGTTATATATTCAGCGTTCCGTCTCATAACCTGAAGGTCGTAGGTTCAAATCCTACTCCCGCAACCAACAAAATCTCCTTATTATAGATAGTTGGTAAATTGCGTAGGCGTTTACCCGAAAAAACCAGTAGCCATTGCGACGCAAGTCAAGGGTCTGGATGATCCGGTAGGGTAGAGCATTCAACCCTATTTTGAATGGGTTACAACAAATTTAGAATTGTATTCGTTAAGTAGCAATTCTGACGCCGGAGTGTCTCCGTGCCAAACTACGAAGCCCCTCATTGAACCATCAGGGGGCTTATATGATTACTAAAATAAATAGAAAATTCTCGGTGAGCCTGATGTGTGCGATCAGCCCCCTCGCTTGGGCTGTGCCTTCCCTTGCTGGTGAACAGCCTGCCTCAGCCGAACAAACCAAAGATGAGACCGATAAGAACAACACCGCCGAAACCGCCGATGAACAGATTATCGTAACAGGTTCGGCCCGCGCTCAAAGGCGCTTCGACGTGTCTTATGCCGTCAATTCCCTGTCACAGGCAGACGTCCTGCAGGCTGCGCCCAAAAATTACGCGGAACTGCTCGGTAACATTCCCGGTATCCATGTAGAGGCAACCGGCGGCGAAGTGCAAAATATTACCCGTGTGCGCGGTATTCCGACCGACCGCGGCTATCTGATTTTCCAACAGGACGGCTTGCCGCTCTATCACGAGATCGACGGCTTTTTCTTCAACTCTGGCGAAGGTATGAACCGGTTCGACCTGATGACCGAACGGGTCGAAGTCGTGCGTGGCGGCCCGGCACCGATCTATGCCAGCAGCGCTGCGGCCATTGCCAACAATATCCTCGTGACGGGTGGTGAAGAGGCGCGCGGTAAGGCGCAGCTGACACTCGGTGACACCGGCCTTTATCGCATTGACTTAATGCAGTCCGGCAAGCTGGGTGAGCGTACCTATTTTGCAGTCGGCGGCTTCCTGCGATATCATGATGGCTATCGTGACAACGGTTTTCCCAATGACAAGGGCGGCCAGATTCGCGCTAACTTGAAGCGTGAATTTGATAATGGCTTTGTCAAGCTCTCAGCGACATATGTAAATGACAAGAACGTCTTTTACTTGCCGATTCCGGTTGCCGATCCTCGCAATCCGGCGGTTTCGCTGAATCCCTTCATCGACTATTTCACCGGGACAATGAATTCGCCCTCGCTGCGCGGGCTGAATATCAGCTATCGCAACGGTAATGGCGCCGTGGAGACGTTAAAGCGTGACCTGGCGGACGGACGGCATATGCGGTTCGGCAACGTCGCACTCCAGTATGAAGGTGATTTCGACGGCTGGCTGGTTTCGGCCAACTTGGGCGTCACCAGTGGCAAAAACAGCTTCGATGCCTTTTACTCCACTACCAATCCCGTGGCAGGCACGACGTTTGCTAACAGTTTCTTGACCGCTGCAAACACAGCATTCGGCAGTACCGCCAACCCCGTTACACGTATCGGTTATGCGATTGGCGGGACCAACGGGGCGACGACGTACGATCCGAACTCCGCTTCGGGCCTCGTCATGTCCGGTCAGTACCGGGCAGTCGAAGCGAAGTTCTATTCGACCCAGGCTAATGTGAGCGTCACGCGCAAGTTCGAAACCAGCATCGGAACGCACGATATAAAGATTGGCGCTTATGGCTCCATTTATGGAACTTCAGCATTTCTGGTCTATCAGGACATGCTTATCGAGGTGGCAGGTAAACCCCGCACGCTGGATCTGGTGGCTTACAATGCCGTCGGTCAAATTCTGGGATATATAACGGACAATGGCACGTTGCGTGCTGCCACGACGCTGACCGAAGGTGATAGTGATGGCAAGGTTTTGGCGCTCTATGCCAATGATACCTGGGAAATCACAGAGGGGCTGCGGCTGGATGCTGGTATCCGCAAGGAATGGTATGACTATGCTGGCTTTACCCAACTCTCGACTGGTGGCGTAAACCTCGGCAAGGCTGGCACGCTGGCAGATGACAATACCCGCGGCTTCACTGGCCAGAAAGTGGTGAATGCGTTGCAGCCGTCTGTCACCAACTGGACAATCGGTCTCAGCTATGACTTCTCCAGCAACTTCGGCGTGTATGGCCGCGCATCGAATCTGGAAGTGCCGCCACAGTTGGGGGTCACGCTCAACGCAGCACCGACGATCATCAAGACTCGTGCCCGCCAGTTTGAAGCCGGGATCAAGGCAAATTTCGGCCGCTCATATATCTACATGACAGGCTTTTATACTAAGTTCGATCCGTTCAACGCTTCCTTCGTGGCATTCAATCCGATCACCGGGCGCAATGACCAGCAAGTTCCCTTCATCGGTGAAGCCGAGGCGAAGGGGATCGAACTGGATGGCAAACTCACATTAACCGATTGGTTCGACATTGCCGCCTCCGTAACAGTGGCTGACCCGCAATATCGCAATCTTGAGAATGCCTCCGGCGCCGATCCGAGTGCCGTCAACGGTAACCAGATCATCCGCGAACCCAAGCTTTTCGGTAACGTCCGACCGACTGTCACCTACGATATGGCTGGCAGCACACTGCAAATCCAGGGGCGGTTCGATTTTGTAGGCCGTCGGTTTGTGGACTTGTTCAACCGAACGTCTCTGCCCGCCTACAAGACACTGGGCCTGAGTGCCGCGCTGACAACGGGCGACTGGCGCTTTCAGGTGGTGGGCGACAATCTGACCAATGCCCGCGGTCTGACAGAAGGCAATCCGCGGACTGACCAGCTGGCTGGGCAGAATGCTTCGGAAGCAATTTACGGGCGGCCGCTGTTTGGCCGCAACTTCCGTCTCATCATCAGCCGCAGCTGGTAATCGGGTCGCTGCAGACCATGTTTGCCGTTGCAGCAGTGCGCCTGCCTTTCCGAAGAGCGTACGGTGGGCCACGCCCTCCGCGTCTGTCTATCATATTCGCCGCGACACTATTGCTCGCAGCAACCACACCCGCTCTGGCGCAAGATCCTCAGGGCTATACCGCGCCGTTTCCGGAATCGCTGGAATCACGCGTGTTTCCCCTTTTTTCTTTGATGCGCGCTGCACCAGGATGGGCGGAGGCGATCGCAACTGATCCTGAGCTGCGCCTGCTGGCCCGCCAAAGAACTGCCCGGGTACCCGCTACAGATTGCACCGCCCCGCTACGGTGCCTGACAGACGCTTGGACTTGGACCGAAGGCGATATCGCCAAGGTAGAGGCTCGTTTGAGAGCACTGGCCCGGCAGCCAAGACTGCGGCTGTCGCTGGTGCACGCGCAGATGCGCAGGTCAGGCCGATTTGCGCGCCATGCGGCCTTGCCCGATTCTGATCTGCTGTCGTCTGCCTGGAAAGAGACAGCCCTTGGCCTTAATCGGGTCATTGCCGTGTATGCGCTGGGCGAGCCACCGCGCTACCCGGACATCGATGCGATTATCTTCGACACCGCCCATCCGGAATATGCAGGCATTCTGCGTCGCCATGGGGTCGCGACCGCAGCCATGAGCCAAGCGGGCGATTTGATATTCGATCCCGTACTGCGATACGCCACGGGACTATTGATGATCAACGAACGGACCGAGGCTGCAGCGTTCAGGCCGCTGCTGGCCGGGGAAAATTCCGCTTCTGTCCAAGCGGCAAGCACAATCGACTGGCAGCAATATCGGTATCCAGCGCTGCTGGTATTTGGTCACGGCCCCGAAGATCCCCAATCTGGCACGGGCCCGATGGCGCATATCAGGCTGCGGCTTGCGGCGGACATGTTTGCAAAGCGGATGGCACCGTTTGTTGTCGTGTCGGGCGGAAACGTCCACCCCAACCGGACCAAATCCAACGAAGCCGTGGAAATGAAACGCCTACTGGTCAGTCTGCACGGCATTCCGGCAGACCGTATCCTGATCGAGCCGCATGCGCGGCATACTACGACCAACTTGCGAAACAGCGCCCGCCTGCTGCTGGCAGCAGGTTTTCCAGTTGATCGTCCGTCGCTGATCGTATCCGATCACATCACCATGCGATATATCACCGGCACCGAACTGGCTGCCCGCAACCTGCGCGAAATGAGTGTGCAGCCCGGAAAGGTCGAAGCCGGCCCCGACCAGTTCACGGCATTGTTCACGCCGCATCCGGTGGCCTTTCATGTCGAAGTCACGGATCCGCTGGACCCATGATGTTTTGGCGGCACATGCGTCTGTCTGCGGGGCTGGTGCTTGCGACGCTGGTCTGCGGCGATCCAGTGATGGCGCGCGAGCCCGGTCGGCTGGTCGACCCTTTCGTCGGAACTTTGGGTGATTTTGGTCAGCTCAGCCCGGCAGCTGTTGCACCCTATGGCATGGTTCAACTGGGACCGGACACTGACCCAGCAAACCATGCCGGCTATGATCATGCAGCAACCATGCTCACCGGCTTTTCGCATACCAGAGCCGTCGGCGTGGGCTGCGGCGGTGCCGGGGGGGATGTGCGGATTGCGCTTGGCTATGCTGGCGATCCCGCACTGGCCCTGATCGACAAGCGCAGCGAAAGGGCACATGCAGGCTATTACCGCGTCAGCTATGGATCAGGCATTAAGGCAGAGATGACCGCAACGCGCGGAACCGGTGCCATCCGCTTCATCGTTCCGCGCCAAGGGCGGATCGAACTGGTCGTCAGTTTCGCAAACACCTATTCGCGCCACCTGTCGGCGAATTGGAACGCAATGAACGATGGCGATTTGCGCGCCAGTTTTTCGGCGGGCACAGTCTGCGATGTCGGCGCCTATCATCTGCATTCTTCAACGCGTCTGTACCATCGCGGAAAACCTGTACCAGCACAGTGGGAGGGGAACCAAAACCGACAGGCCTCGCTGCTTATCAAGGTGAGCACTGGTGACATCATCGAACTGCGCACAGGCTTGTCGTCGGTCGATCCTGCCGCTGCTGCAACGGTGCGCATCACCGAGATGGGCGACAGGCCTTTCGGCCGTATCGCAGCGGACGCACTTGGCGTGTGGAACAAGGAATTGTTGCGCGCGACGATTAGCGGCACCACGGCTGAAAAGGCACTGTTCCATACGGCCATGTTCCGGGTCATGCAGACACCGGTCGCCATTGCTGATCCGGACGGGCGTTTTCGCGGCAGCGATGGTCGGTTGGTCAGACTACCGGTGGGCGAACAACATTACACCAGTTGGGCGATGTGGGATAATTATCGCACCCAGATGCCGCTTCTTGCCCTCATCGATCCGCAACGTGCCGAAGAAATTGCCCGTTCGCTGGTGCGCCTTTACGGCACCGGCAAGCAGCGCTGGGCCACGCAGACTGAACCTTTCCTGACCGTACGCACAGAACATGCCGGGATTGCGCTGCTCGATTTTCGGCGCAAGGGTATTTCAGGCTTCGATGCGCAATCGGCACTGATAGGTATGGTCGCAGAAAGCGCGACTCTCGCTCGATGCACGCCTGACGAACAAATCGAAGCTGCCTATGATGATTGGGCGATCGCCGAACTGGCAACCGACCTCGGATATTCCGCCATCACGGCGCGCCACCGCGACCTAGCGCTGTCCTATCGCCCGATGTGGCTTGCAACCTTCAAAGAACTGGGGCCGGATCAGGACATCGTGAAAGCGCGCGGTTTGTATCAGGGCACGCTGGCCCAGTATCGCTGGGCGCCGGTGTTTGACCTGCCGTGGCTGAAACAGGCGATGGGTGATCGTTTCCGTCCAGAACTGGACCGGTTCTTTGCTGAAAATCTCTTCAACATGACCAACCAGCCGGACATCCATGCTCCCTATCTGATGGCCTGGGCTGGCGATGCGGACGCTTCTGCCAATATCGTCAGGCGTTACCTGACCGAGCCGGTTGCGCACCGTTACACCAATGCCAGCGTCCGCCCGCAGGCATTTATCGGTCGGAGCTTTAACCTGTCGCCGCAAGGTTTTGCCGACGGGATGGATGATGACGCAGGAACGATGACGGCTTGGTATGTCTGGTCGAGCTTGGGTATCTACCCACTGACACCAGGCAAACCGCAATATGTTGTCACAACACCGCAGGTCCAAGCTGCAATATTGCGACCCACCTCTGCCACCCGCATCAATCTCGGCAAAGGTCGGAATGGACGCTTGTCCATCAATAATCGCGAAATAACCGCCACCCTTGTAACGCATAGGGATTTGACGAGCTCGTCTTTGCCAAGCCGTTGACCAAGCGATCTAGGCGGAGGTGTGGCGAGCGCAAATTAACGCATTATGTGCTTGCATAACCTTTTCGGTGGGAGTGCGATATAATACGTCCGGTTCCGCTATTGTCCGAAGCATTTATATCGAACGCGACGCCATCGCACCGTTTTCCGGGTCATTTGGTTAAGAAGCTCGCGTTCGCCATCGCTGTTCACCCTGACAGTTGTACACACTGCAATTCTTCCGGATAAATCAAAGTGACCATGTGCATCAGAAATACATACGGCCGTTTTTAACATCGCCTCATTTTGTGCAGAATAACTTTAATTTGGCAATGAACGGACATAACCGAGAGTGGAGGGAGATGCCTGCTTTCGCCAACATTGCTGCCTTTCGCGGCCGTTTGGCCGAGCTTTATTAGCTGCCGTAAATTCATACGCTAAGTGAACCAAGCTCGCCTTAATTGGCAGATCGCCTTGGTTGCCCTTGGGCGGGACCGCCAGTTCAGCAACCCCTTGCGACACCGTCAAGCATCGCGGGGCTTCTGCTGAGCTGTCGAACGCCTGGACAATTTATCCTTCCGACTTGATCGAAGTCAGCCGGTCAAAGAACCAGGCCATCCCCGGATCGGCTAGCCCGGCTTGGAGCACCACTGCGTTCATGGCGTAACGCTCAAGCGGGAGCGGCGGCTCGCATTGGACGAGGCCGAAGCGCTTCGCGTGGGCGGTAACCAGTCGCCGCGGCAGTGCCGCGAGAAGATTGCTTTCGGCTACGCACGACAGCGCGAACAAGAAGTTCGGCACGGTCAAGGCGATACGTCGTGAGCGTCCGTCCGCCGCAAGCGCCCGGTCCACAACCCCCCATGCTTCGCCGGTCATCGACACAAGTATGTGGTCAGCCGCACAAAAGCGGTCAAGCGTGGGGCTCGCAGCGAATGGGTGAGCACCGCGCATCGCGATCACGAAGTCCTCTTCGTACAGCGCATGGGAGCGGAAGCGGACGGGCATGGGAGCGAAGGGAAGGATGGCGACGTCGATTGCGTGCGCTTCGAGTTCTGCGAACACATCTCGCCACGCGCGCTCGAGCAGAATCTCGCCCTCGACGGGTAGCAACTGTCGAATTCTGACATCGACGCCTGGCGCCGTTGCCGCCAGCTCGTCTAGCAACGCAGGCAAGACGACGGCCGCAACGCCGTCCGGTGCTCCGATCGCGAACGAACGGCGCGACGAAGCGGGATCAAATGGCTGCGCCGTCGCCAGAACCTTGCCAACCTGAGAGAGTATCTCCGCAATCGGCGCTGCCAGTTCTAGAGCGCGTGCTGTCGGTACAACCCCTTTGGGCGTGCGCAAGAATAGCGGGTCGTTCAACAGGCGGCGGAGCCGTTTCAGGCTGTGGCTCACGGCCGACGCGGACAGATTAAGCCGTTCAGCGGCGCGGCCGACATGGCGTTGCTCGATCACCGTATGAAACAGGACAAGCAGGTTCAGGTCGATGCGCGAGAGCTGAATTGTATTCATCATATTGTTGATAATCTATCATTGGATTCAGCACCTGAACAGTGCGAGTCCCCGTCCAGCCGATCCGAGCGGCGGGTCACTTGAAGGAATATGTAAATGATGACGACGAGACGAGAGGCGTTGATGGCAGGGGCGACCGGGCTGCTCGCCGGCCCTGCGACCGCTACCAAAAAGTTTTCGGACGCTGGGTATGTGGCCACGCTCGTGCGCCTGTCAGCCCAAGCGAACAGCGCGCTGATACGCGGCGACATCGATACCTACCGCTCCCTTATGACCTACTCGCACGACTTCACCTTCATGTCCCCATTCGGCGGGTTACCGAAGCGCCGCAACGACTTCACCGAGGAACGTATGCAGACGATGGGCCAATTTTTCAGACACGGTGTCTTTGATCAGGAGCTGATCGAGGCCTATTCGACCGATGATCTCGTCGTACTTGTGTTGGTCGAGCGGCAGAGCGTCGAAGTCGGCGGTCTTCCCATGCAGGAATGGCCTTTGCGCGTGACGCTCGTATACCGCCGCGTGGGGCCCGACTGGCAACTCGCTCACCGGCATGCCGACCCGCTCCTCCATGATATAGGCTTGGAAAGTGCGGCAGCTCTCGCCCGAGGCACACCTTCGGTCATTCACCGGTGATCTTTTACGAGGATGATATGGAGCGTCACGATCTCTGGTTCCTGCTGATCGCAGCAATGTCTCTCGTCGTCGGCGTATCCTTCGGCATTTATATGGGCGCAACGCACGATTACGTCCTGACCCTAGCTTGGTACCCAATAGCTTCGATGCCGTGTGAGCCGGCTATGCAAACTCTGCGCTCCGCCGAGCGGAGACAGTTTGCCAATGCTTGTTGGCCGGCAGAGCGGGAAAGGTCGAGGTCTCCGGTCTGCCTTGTCACGGTCTGGGCATCTGTCGCGACGGGCTGCGCCAATGCAGTATCCACGGCAAGCAGAAGGAATCCGGTGCTAAAAACAGATGTCAACATGCACACGAAATGCCGACCGCCAACTTCCAATCTTACTCTGAACAAGGGATCGCTGAATAGGGCAATAAAATAAGCGTACAAATGATCTCTCCATGTCATGGCCGACAATGCGGCGATGACATGCTGTAGGTTTTCAGTTGTTTGTGCGATTGGACGATAGAGCTGCTTGTTGTCTGATGCAGCGCTATTGAAGCCGCCGCCACGCGCCCGGAGTCGCGCCTGCAAGCCGAGCGAAGGTGCGTGTAAAATGGCTTTGGTCAGCAAAGCCACATCGCAATGCGATTTCAGCGAGCGGCAAATCGCGGTCGGGCAGAAGCAGCATGGCATGCTCAATCCGGCACTTTTGCAACCACCCGTGCGGGGTCGTGCCGGTCGAGCGTTTGAACGCCCGTGAGAAATGGGTCGCTGACAAGCCGCACTCACGCGCGACTTCACCCAGCGATAAATCGCCCGCCAAATCCGCGGCGAGCAATTCCTTGGCGCGGCGTTCCTGCCACGGTGCAAGGCCGCCACGATCAAGACGATGCGGCGTCATCCCACCGTAAGTAGTGGCGAAATGCGCCCCTAGCGCGCTTAGCAAGTGATCTTGAAAAAGCCGGTTGGCGGGTGAACCATCGACGAGTCCGTTGATAAGCGGCCGGTGTAAGTCATCGACTACGAGGTCGGTCGTCAACCACGGATCGGGCGCGACTAGTCGATCCACTTTCACGGCACCGGCCTCTGAGGCGATCTCGTCGAGCGCGGCGCGCGGCAGGTGGAAGAACAGCGTGTCCACTGCTTGCGTCAAGCGCCCGCGCGGTTCGCCAGCCAGGTCGACAACATTGAGTGTTGCTCTTGGCGCAGGGCCGATCCGTTGAGCCTTTCCGTCGAGACGGAACTCGTGCGCGGGATGGTCGCGCAGCTGATACAGCACAACGAAAGCGTCTTCCGCCGGCATAGTCACATCAATTTCCTCGCCAACAGCGACATCGACGGTAAGTCGACTGACGCTCAGCGCCGAGGTGCGCGTTTTTGTGACAAGCGCGTGTGCGCCTCTGGGGAAGGTTGGGGGTGGAGCATCCCGGCGGATCATAACGCGGCAACCTTGTTTCTTGCCCCGTGCACTACCCCATTACCTCAAATTATCCGGCTTGTCCGATTCAATCCGGGAACGGCACGCCGACGAGCACGGTTCGATGACGCGCGGCCAATGCCAGTATCTCGTCGGGGCGCGCTTTGGAGGCTTCCTCGAACATGGCTTCCATTCCGCCGGGCACGAAGACCGATAGCAAACGCGCTTCGACAGTGCCCGCATTGACGAACGCGTGCGCGGCACCTCGCGGCGCAAAGATGGCCGACCCCGGTCCTGCGTCGATCTGCTGGGTGGCAGTCGTCAGACGGAACCGCCCAGCAAGAACGATGAACAGCTCGTCTGCGTCATAATGGAAATGCATGGGTGCCGCAGCGCCCGGCGCTACGATGTTTTCAAGGAGTGTAAGCCGACCGCCGGTTGCCTCGCTTCCGATGCGAACGCGCATACGTTCGCCGGGCAGCGGCTCGAACCATTCGGCAGTTTCATCCGTGCTACTAAACACTGGCAATGGCGTGGTATGGGGGTGTGAGGACATCGTGCTTCCTTTCTGTGAAGAAGCCCAAAGCTAACCAAACGCATCACCGCGCGATTGATGAATGTGGTTGTTCTTAGTCTGAATTCGTCTTTCAGCACACTGACGGTTAGATGAACGCTTAGGGCTTGTGGACTGTGACCTTCAAGAATGTGGCCGGTATAGTCGTTTCGGTAGGTCCGCCTTGATTCTGCGCGGTAAAAAGCGCGGATAGTTCGTCGTAAAGCGCAATACTTCGTCCGTTGCCTTCGGCTGCGGCGAACGCGTTCATCGTGGGGCCGTAATAATTGCGAAACACGTCAAGCAACTCGGTTGGGGGACCGGCATGCTGAAACGTATAGCTTGTCTTCTCGCAGATCACGCAGTCGGACGGTATTCCGGCGGCGCCGAAGCGCTCGCGGGCCGTCGCCTCGATGCCCCAGGTTACAGGGCTGACAAAGCCATCAGGATGAGCCGGCGAATAGGCGGCGCTTATCTTCAAGATTTGCGCCACGAGTGTCGGGTCGCCCGGGATCCAGTTGCCCATTACAATGCGCCCGCCCGGCTTCGTCACTCGCACCATTTCACGCGCAACATCGTCAGGTCGCGGCGCGAACATCGCACCGAAAATGCTGATGACAAGATCAAATCGATTGTCGGCGATTCCTAAAAGGTTCGATGCGTCGCCTTCCTGAAACTGCAAATTGGCAAGTCCGGCTTCGGCAGCGCGCGCGTTGCCGGCGGCAACGAGATTACTTGCAATATCAATCCCCAAAACATTTGCGCCCAGTCTGGCTGCCGGAAGCGCGGTCGTGCCATCACCACAACCGAGATCCAGAATGTCCATCCCGGCCTCAATTTTTAGGCTCCCGACCAACTCGCGTCCGCTATCGCGCATTGTTGCGGCGATCCGAGTAAAGTCCCCTTTTTCCCATAAAACCTTGTTCGGGTTCATGATCGCTCTCCTTGTCGCCTTCGAAAGGTAACACATCACCAGCCAAAGGTCTCTTCCATTCGGGACGCGGGCCTGCCGTTGCGGCGCGTCCGCTCGAACAATTAACCTGTCAGTGATTGCGAATAACAATCGTTCATGAGAGACTTCGGTCCGAGGAGCTAAGGTCATGTCATTGCCGTTTGCGTTGCTCGCCTTGGTTGCGATGACAGCCGACGTTCCGCCCGTTCCCGGGTTGTGCCTCGCGCCGGTGCCGACCGACCGTGACACGCCGGGATGTTACAAGACGGACGAGGTCGAGCTCATTGACGCGCCGCCTGAGATCTATTGGCACATCTCGGAGTTTCCGACACTTGCCGCTGCAAACGCCGAAGCCAAGCGACATAAATGGGTAAGCGTCACCCGCATTCATTCGCGAAACTGGCTTTATGTGCTGAGCGATCGCAGCATCGTTCAACAGTCCGGCAAAAAACGCGCTGTCGTCGGCCCTTTGAAAACTGCACCGGGCATTCAAGTAGCGCATTTTGCCGAAGCCGTGTTTCCCCCAGGCATGCGAACACGCGTGCACTCGCATCCGGGCCCCGAAGCATTCTATGTCGTTGAAGGTAGCCAATGCATGGAGTCACCCACAGACAGACAAGTAGTGCAAGCTGGCGGAACTTACATCGTAGACAGCGGCCCGCATATTCAGGCCGCCCCACGGGGCAGGCGAAATCTTGTTTTGATCCTGGTGCCGAAAGGCACAGCGGCACTGACGCCGGGCGGCAATTGGACACCGAGCGATTTTTGCGACAATTGACCTTGGTGCCCATTAATTGGTCCCACGGAAAGCTCCCCTACGTTCACCACGAACAAAGGACGATGACCGATCCGAGGGATTATCGGCCGACAATGTGACAACTATCGCCGCAGTTCATAGCTATTTCGCATCAAGAATGGCGTGCGGGGTGAGCGGCTGAGCTGCGTCAGTCGTAGCACGCCTTCGCTCAACGTCATGATCTTACGAGTGATCACTTTGTCACCGTTGTCGGTTCCAGGGCCGTCAAGGACCATGGTCAGGCTACCGTCCGTTGACTTGCGAAATTCAGTTATACGGCTTGTTGAAGTCGACTTTCCCTCCCGGATGATAACGCTCCGTGCGGTTATATCGAACGTCCAAGTCTCGGTCGAGCGAACGGTCTTGCCAGGGCCGTCGTCATGGGTCCACGAAAGGCTGAGGCCGTTTGCTTCCAAAATCGTCGGCAGCACCACCCGTCCGTCGTTACCGTAATCGCGATAATCGAGTGTGCCCCACCATTTGCCCTGCAAGGCATCGACAAGCGTCGCTTTTGGATCGGGTGAAGAAGTAGCAGTCGCAAGCTGCGCCACTTCGAGCGTGCGGTCTCGTCCGGCCTGATAATCGGCCAGCGTCGGTACAACGACAACATCGGTGGATACGCCCATACTCGGCACCCACGAATTGATATTTGTGCGATTCCACGCGTTCGGTATCCGCGCCTTGATGCCGCTCTTGGGTAGAGTCATTAGGAATATGCGCCCGGCTGTCGGACCCTCCGCGCTGCCCGCGCTGTCCTGACCCACCAGCTGCGCGCCAGTCCGCTCCTTCAACTGGGCGATGGACCGTGTGGCACCGGACGCGTTTTGTGGTCCGGTGAGAATAACGAGTTGTCCTCTGAAGCGGTCTGGCGACGGAAAGTGTTCGATTGTGCTCTCATCGTCATTCAGCTCCGATGCGGCTTTATCCGGAATGCGATCATACCAGCCATCTGCAGTTTTGGTAAACCGTTCGACCGGCGGATTGAAAAGCGCGTCGCGGTCACCCCAGCTACTGATATATTGCGGTAGTTCGCCATAACGGATCGCCTTGTAGCGAACCGGCTTTGACCAAGCGAACGGCTGGGCAACAAGATAGCGCCCCAGCGCGATCGAAACGTCTTCGGATCCACCACCATTGTTGCGAAGATCGAGGATCAGCCGTTCAGTTCCCGCATCCTTCATAGATTTGAAGAACCCGCCGAGGAACGCGGTTGTTTGAACCGGATTGCGATAATTGACGAACGTGTCAATCTTCAGCCGCGCAGATTTGCCTGCGATCCGCCAAGTGATCGATTTGTAAAACTCGTTCTGGTAAATGCCATCCGGCGCATCGAGCTTTGTCCATCGGTTGAATGTGATCGGCGCGAGCGTGACCTCGTTTGCAGCCGGACTTCCAACGGGTTTCCACGTAACCTGCCAGCTTGACGGAAACCCGAAGAAGGACGGGTAATATTCGTTGAAGTCGTCACCCATCAGATCGCTGTCGTTGCCCAGTTTGACCGCAATCGCCTGATCAGTGCCACCATCATACGCCACGGTCGGGGCAAGTCTAAGGAGCAGGGTCGGCACCGGCGTGCCATTGATCTGCAGAATCTCGGTGCCAATCGGCGGCGCACTGACCTGTCCGTCGTTCGAGATGACAATCATCCGCCCCTCGATGATTTTAAAGCGGAAAGGGAGATGCGTCGGATTGGTCGCGCGATAGGCTGTGAGCGCATCGGACATTTCCGCTTTCGTGTGATCGCAATGGATCGTGGCAAGCATCAACGCGATCTCGCCGTGCAACGCAAGGTCGCTGATCGGGCGCGTGGCTGCTGCCTCCAGCCGTGCAAAGGCGGCATTGATGTCTTTGTTCGTGGTGTAGCGATACAGTCCGGGGTGCACCGTTTCGAGACCGCGCCGGAGCAACACCACATCGGCGCGCGCATCTTCTGCCGAGAGCATGCGCGGCTGATATGTGGCAGCAGGCGTTGTCGATTGGGCCACAGCAATGCCGGGAGTGGCCAGTGCTAAAGCAGTTGCGCAGAGAAGAAATGAGGTTCGCATGAGTGAGGCTCCCGTCGGAAAATTGCGTGACCGACCTGGCCAATAACGTCCGACCAGTCGCCTCACTTTCTCAAGCGGTTTGCAGTTTTTGCGATTTGAGACGCCATGCTGTGGGACTCATACCGGCGAAATCGGCAAAGGCGCGGTTGAAACTTGCTTTCGAGCTGAACCCCGCATCGAACGCGAGGCTCAGCATGTCGCGACCTTCGTTCGGTGACGCCAAACACTGCTGGATGGCGGACACGCGGCGGCGATTGATAATCGCGTTGAAGTTTTCGCCAGCACCTTCGTTCAGAGCGCGTGATAGATAGGCTGTGTTGGTGCCCAACTGCCGCGCCAACGACGACAATGTGAGTTCGGGGTCGCGCCAAAACTCTTTTTGATCGATCGTATCGAGCCACGCCCGGCCCTGTTCGGCCCAGTCTCGGCTAGTTTCAAGCGAGAGACGCCATTTAGTTGCCGCAGGCTTGGGAAATGCTGTTTCCGAATGCCGCCAGCCGGCGACGCCAAGATAGATGACCAATCCCGAAAAAACGACGTAAAGCCAGAACTGGTCAAAATAATCCCGCAACGGATTCAACCAGTTGGCAACCGTAAATCCAAGCCAGATCAACGCAACGCCTGCCAGCGCAATCAGAAAGTTTCTGACCCAGCTTGGGTCGAAATCGACGCCATCGGTCCGATTGTCACTGAGCCAGTGCCGGTAGCTTCGATATTGGTGGTAAGCGACGGCACCGTAGGCGGCGATCGACACAAGCGTCGCAATCTCGAAGATCGGCGAGATGATGGGCGCATGAGCAACGCTATCCCACCAGTTCTTGGTTGCCAGCGGTAACGGGAAAACCAGCGCGTCGGCCAAAAATTGGATGACGACCGGGGCAAAGTGCGGCCATGCACGTTTCCGCACGGTGTCCACCAGACTGACCGTATAGAAATAAATGAGCGGGCCGAATGCCAGAGTGTAGGAGAACGGCGCAAAACTCAGGCGCGGCCACTGATCGTAGAATCCGGCATAACCAATAATGAAGGGAGTGATGAGCGCGGCGACCGCAATAATGAGAAGCGCAAGATAGCGGTTGGCCGCCCGGTTGTGACGCGCGCAAAGGAGAAGGGCCGCGAGAACCACACCCTGCACCGCTCCGATCAGAAGGGTAATACTCATTGGGCCGAAGCTGATCATCGACCCGTGTTTGCGTGACTACGATGGATTTGCAAATCGGCAACCTGCACGGCTCTGTAAGCAGGCCTGGCTGGGAGAAAGCAGCACTGCAAAGATTCGGTCGATCATGGCGACAATGGACTAGCTCATCCAAGCGCAGACCGTATGTTAACAGGCGCTCCGTCACCCGCCTGCACGAACTGTCCCTTCGTTAGGACTCGAGCTTTCAAAACACTTCACCTCGGCAGGACTACTGTCTAGAGTCACGTAAATCCGACAGGAAACGCCATGAACCGCACTTTCAAGATCAGCTTCGCAGCCGTCATCTTCAGTCAGTTCCAGTCCGCCCCTCCCGTGTTGGCGCAGGTGACCACTCCCCCTGTCACCATTGCCCGTGAAGACGCCCGACTGACTGCTTTCCTGGATGCAGAATTTGGTGAGTATCTCAAACAGCAACCCCAACTGGCCACGCGGCTCGGTATCACCGACGGCGGGGATCGCTGGAACGACATCAGCGATACCGCCGCAGCAGTTCAACTCGAATGGCGTAAAGCCAGCGTTGCCCGGATGAAGTCGCAATTTGATCGCGCCGCGCTCTCTCCCGAAGCCCAAGTGAATTTTGACATCTGGGCGCTTGAAGCCGACCGCGCTGCGATGGCGCAGGCGAACCGGGTCTTTCGCCCGCCCTTTTATTCTCGCTTGTATTCAACACACGCCCAACTGCCCGATTTCTTGGTCAACACGCATAGTGTCGCCGATGCAGTCGATTTGACAAACTATATCGCCCGACTGCGCGGCATTCCAGCGGTGCTCGATACCGCCATCGCACGAAGCAATGCCAGCAGTGCCGCCGGCATTCGCGCACCGAAATTCCAACTCGAATCGATTATCGCCACCAGTGAAAAACTGGTCAGCGGCGCGCCTTTCGGTGCCGGACCTGATGCAGCGCTCTGGGCCGACATCAAGACCAAGACCGAAGCGCTGGTCGCTGCCAAGAAACTGCTTCGCAGGGACGCCGACGTTGCCCTCGCCGATGCGCGCACTGCCATCGTCGCCCTCAAGCCCGCTTATGATCGCGTTATCGGTTGGGCAAAGGAGGAATTGCCAAAAGCCCCCAGCGGTCGCGTGGGCGCCATTTCGCTTCCTGGTGGTGCTGCATATTACGCCAACGAACTGAAGCTGAACACGACCACTGACTATACTGCCGATCAGATCCACGCCATCGGGCGCAAGGAAGTTGCGCGGATCGAAGCCGAGCAAGACATTCTGGCCAAACAAGCTGGCTTCAAGGATCGCAGCGCTTATTATGCCAAACGCGCCCGGCTTTTCCCGCCCAGACCCTATGATGATGCAGCACGGGCCGAATATCTGGCCACGGCTAACGCTTTCGTCAGCAAAACGCGAACGCTTCTCGAGCGCTATTTCGCGACGCTGCCTGCCTATCGCATCGAAGTGGTGCGCGAACCTGCGTTCAGCGAAGTGGCTGGTGGTGCGGCACATGCGTCAGCCCCCAGCCCCGATGGTGCGCGACCCGCGCGAACCTACGTCCACCTCGTCGGCAACACCACGGATCCGGCAGCGCTCTACACGCTCATGTGCCATGAGGCGATTCCTGGCCATAACATGCAGGGCGACATCCAGGTGCGGCAGCGCGGCGGACCAAAATTTCGCTCGGTCACGGGCTACGTGGCCTTTGGTGAGGGGTGGGCGCTATATGCCGAAGCGTTGTGCAAGGAAATGAACGCTTTCCCCGATGTCGCCGCTGACTTCATGCGGCTTGATGCGGAGCTGTTCCGCGCCGCCCGGCTTGTGACTGATACAGGCATCCATGCGCTCGGGTGGACTGAGGATGAAGCCGTGGCGTACATGAACACAACGGGCCGACAGCCGCTCCAGAGGTCGCGGTCGGAAGTGCGCCGCTATATCACGCTGCCGGGCCAGGCGACCGGGTATAAAATCGGAATGCTGAAGATCATAGAACAGCGCAAGAAGGCCGAGGCCGCACTTGGGCTCAAGTTCGATATTAAGGGCTTCCACGACCTCCTCATCGCCTCGGGATCACAACCCCTGTCAATCCTCGAACGGCGCGTCACCGACTGGATTGATATCCGGTCGCGGTGATCGATTAATATGAGACTGGGTTCGTAAAACTTTCTCTTTTCTCGGGCGAAGCTGCAGGCATTATCAGCAGGTCGCATCAGGGCGGTGAATCATGCCCGGCTGACGGATTGACAGCTGGTGCGAAAAGCGAGGTCCTACGGGGGTCACGCTGATATGGAAATTTTCGCCAACTTTTTGTACATTCAGTCACCGCGCCGATGTCGCTAACAGCTGCCGTAAGTTTATCACAGTCGCCTCTCATTTTGCTCCGACCGCAGACGTCGGTCTATGCGGTGCTTCCTTGCCAATTCAGCGCATTCGGCGGTCGGAAGCCGGGTTTTGGACGAGTAGCTGCCGCCGCTTGCAGTGCTGCGCGCAGGTGGTTCATTGATCGATGATAAATTTCAGCGACGTTTGACGTTGGTGAACTGGAAACGGTGTCGCTGGCCGCAACGATCAACGTGATCGTTGCCCCCGGCCTGCTGTCGTGGTCACTTGCCGAAATGGTCAATTGATCCGCATCGCCTGGATGATCTCGTTGATCCTTGATTAAAGTCGCTTCATCGCAAAATGCCAAATTCGTCTGAATTTAATATAATTTGCTTGCGATCTATGCTAATAATTTTGTCTTCGAGTCGCATTATAACGACAACGTAATGATCAGTTCGAGCTGATTTGAACTGTAAACGCAAATATTTTATCATTGCAACCAAACCTGATACACTTTGTATTTTGGGTTAATCCATTTGCGTGATGATTTTGTGTTGCAGATGCTTCTGCTTGTCTCTGATCAATAATCATATTCACTGGTGAATATTGTTTCGACTCGGAGAGGATAAACGTCATGGTAGACAGTGTCACGCAAATGCGCGCTGCCGGTCCCGCAGGGTTGAAGCGGAATCTCGTCGTTTTGGGTGATGGTTTTGCTGCGGCAGACCAGACCACATATAATAATTGGGTTCAGACCGAACTTATCGATGGGGTCTTTGGACACGATTACTTCCTGGAAGACGCGTCAGCCTGGAACATATTCCGCGTCAATCTTGAATCGGCCGATTCAGGTATCAGTACGCGCGTTTACAATGACATGGCCACACCTGACGACGCATCTGACGATACGATTACCTCAACGACATTGCTGAATACCCCGCTCGGCATGATTTTCAGCGGCATGTGGGCGCATTGCTGGATGGAATATGGCGCTAACACCGACACCGCGATCAAAAACGCGCTCAAGAAATGGGTGCCCGATTCCCAGCTGGTGCTCATCGTGCTAAATACAACAGGCTTTGGTGGGTGCGGTGGCGGTGGACGCGCCCATGTCACGCTGGGCAGCGGGTGGGACGTGATCGCACATGAATTCGGCCATGGCTTGGGCAATTTAGGCGATGAATATTGTGTCGCGAATGCCTTCACCGGCAATGAGGGCGACTTGCCCGCCAATCTCACGGCCAACACCAATCGTTCGACAACAAAATGGGGTCGTTTCATTGCGCCATCGACGCCAGTTCCAACCGGGGTGGGTAATTGTTCCGATTACAATCAGGGCACGCGTCCGGCGGGCTGGGACAGCAACACCGATGTCGGGCTCTACGAGGGCGGGGGCACCAATCAGACTGGTATTTACCGCCCCGTCGAGAATTGCCGCATGCGCGGCAATTCTCCGCCCTTTTGCCCTGTTTGCTACACTTCGTTCAAACAGCAATATGATAGCTATACAGGGCATCATTTTCGCAACTGCTATGCGGGTGATTTCAATGGAGACGGACGCAGCGACGTTCTGGTGCACGCCGGCAACTCGATCCAGATATTCCGATCGAACGGTGCACAACTCGACCATATCTCGAGCGCGGTCGAGCGCGTCCCGGGATCCTGGCAGTTTCAGGCCAATGACCAGTTTTTTGTCGGCGACTTCAACGGCGACGGCAAAGATGAAGTCGTTGTTTTCAACGGAACCGACTGGAACATTCCGTATCTCGGACTACTTGCGGATGACGGTCATAATGGCCTGCGGCTGATCGCACGTTATGACGGTGATATTCCCGGGTGGGGTGGGCTCGCGCGTAACGACAAATTCTATGTCGGTGACTTCACGGGCGACGGCAAAAAGGACCTGTTCGTCTTCAATGGCGATGATTGGTCGATGTCCTATGTTGCGATGATCAAGTCGACCGGCACCGGTTTTCAGGTCGTGCGCCGGTTCGATGGAGACATTCCGGGCTGGGGCGGCCTTGCCCGTCACGACAGGCTGTTTGTCGGCGACTATAGCGGCAATGGGCGCGACGACCTTTATATCTTCAACGGTGACGACTGGAGCATGAGCTATGTCGGCATGTTCCGGTCGACCGGGTCTGATTTGACAATGACGGCGCGTCATGACGGCGACATCCCTGGTTGGGGTGGCCTGGCAAAACATGATCAGTTGATCGTTGGCGATTTTGATGGCGATGGAAAGGCGGACCTCTTCATCTTCAATGGTGACGACTGGAGCATGAGTTATCTCGGCATGTTCAAATCAACCGGCACCGACGTAACGATGGTTCATCGCTATGATGGTGACGTCCCGGGCTGGGGCGGCCTTGCCCGCCACGACAAATTCCTGAAAGCCGACATAACGGGCGACGGTAAAGCGGATTTGTGGGCCTATAATTACACCGACTGGTCTGAGGAGTATCTGGGCCGGATGATCTCGACGGGTTCGGGCCTGCGTGCCAGTTTCAGCGGTGATTGGGTCGGCGAATGGAACCTCGGCGGCATCGATAAATTCGAAGTTTGCAATTATCAAGGCGGTTCGGGCCAACCCAATCTGTTCGTGCATAATCAGGATTGGTTCGGCATGATGCAGGGACGCCGCGGACTTTCGCTCCAGCACATCTACTATCGCTGGATTCACAATTACCGGCACGGCCGCAACTGGTGAAAGGACATGATCATGACACCCGATCCACTCCCCGCTAAACCCGCCCAGGACGCGAAATTCGCCCCTGCTCTCCGCGATGCGCCTGTCAAAGGGGGCCGCGACGCAAAGATGTCGGCAACGCCGTTGCGCGACAGCTTGCCAGCAAAGGCTGCGCCTGAAAAACTGTCGAAGGCAAATGACGCAAAGCCATCGTTGCAAAAGGGCGGCGGTGATCCGCCACACCGGTCAGATCAGGTTCGCTCGCAATATCATCCGGAGCCGGGCGGTGAGCAATATGTGCGGCTGACAGTGCGCGTCGAGGGCGATCAAATGTCGATTGTCGATAGTCATTTGGTTGCTGGACCGCTGGCCGAAACCACCGTTTTCCAAGCCGGTTTTGCCTATGAAGTTCTGGCGGGTGACCGTCGCCTCCATGCCGGGTCGATCCCTGATCTTGCGACGTTTCGGTCGTTTGTGAACCCGAAAGGCAAAGGCGCGCAGCGGGCTCACCACACATATAAGCTCTCCAACTACGAGTTCGAAGCCCGTGTGCCGCTCGCTCAATTGCGTGATGCCGATTTGTCAAAGATCGCAGTGGCGCTTTACCGGGTAAAACAAGCGGACCATGTTGGGGCCGTACCTGCTATGCTGTCGCGTCGGTCTCTCGCCGCTCAACGCGAACAACAGTTTCGCGAAATGGGCCGTGTGGAAGGCATGCCTGACTGGGCCCTGCCAAGCGGTTTTGCGCCGAGCGTCCGGCAAACGCGGCCAACTGCCAAAAAGGTTAGAGACGATAAAGGCGGCTATACTGACAACGACCATGATAACACCAAAGCGGATTGAGCGGCCACGAATGCGCATAGCGCCTGAACGACTTTGCATCGTTCCTAAATGCCCTCAGAACGGCAGGCCATAATCAGTCGTCGGACGAAGCGAAGGAAGGAATGTCCATGTCCCGGCTGAAACTTTTGCAGATGGCGCTGATTATATTCGGTATCGTGTTCTGCCTGGTCTATCCGCTTGCGATGGTCTGGCCGTCGGGTTGGGCTATGCCGGTGATGCCCGATCGGCGACAGGTTGACCCGTTAGCCGTCCCGAATGACCTGACGACTTACAATCGCCGAACGTGGATTGGCCATTATCCTGGACGGACGCCAGCGGCTAGCTGTCGTGCAAGTAGACCAACAAGTAGTGACGGTAAGCCCAACATTGCGGACCATGGTTCATTCCCGCCTGACGTCCAAAAACTGCCGTCCGTTCATTGTGCGCCTTGGTGACATCTTGTCGCCCAGTTCCAGACATCGCAGATTGCCGTTGCTCAACAGACAATTGGACATTTGCCAATGATTTTTCACCGACGTCGGCACCAGCAGAGTCGTGGCGTGATGAGCGCGAAGGCTAAGGAAGATGTATTTTAAGAAACGTCCGGGCTAGTTTCCGTTGCGCGATCGCTCGACTTGGACCGTGCGACATTAGGTCTCAGACGATCCATAAATTACTGTGGCATTTGTCCGCCCTCCAATAGGCAGCTGCCATTCGTCGCAATAACCGTCGCATACAGCCGCGCGCTGTTTTTCGGCGTGCGGTCCAGTGTTTTGAAATTGACGTGAACAATGCCAAAACGTTTCGAATAACCGAGCGACCATTCGAGATTGTCGAAGAGTGACCACAGCATATAGCCGCGCACATCCGCGCCTTTGGTTATCGCCTGGCCGATCGCCGCAATATGCTTTCTAAGATAGTCGACACGCAAAGGATCATCGACAACGCCGCCCTCCGCATTCGGCGGATCGTAGAAAGCGGCTCCGTTTTCAGTGACGTACAGCGGCAGATTACCGTAATTATCTTTCACCCAGAGAAGCACATCAGTCAGCCCCTGTGGAAAAACCTCCCAGCCGGTGGTGGTATAGGTCGACTGTTTCTGTTCAACGGGGCCAGCCGTCAGTGGCCAGCTGTCGTTGGCCGTGGTGACGTTGCGGGTATAGTAATTGACACCGATGAAATCGAGCTTCTGCTTGATCAGATCAAAATCTTCCTGCGGCCAGTCGGGCCAAGCCTCGCCAAAGATTTCCTTCAGCTCCTCGGGGTAGCGGCCATGGATCGCCGGATCGAGATATTGCCGGTTCATATACGCGTCGGCGCGTGCGGTGGCTGCAATATCCTCGGGCGAGTCCGAAGCGGGATATTTCGGCTCAAGGTTCACGACTAAGCCGATTTCGTGCTGGCCGATCTCGCGGTACGCTTTCACAGCCGCGCCATGCGCGCGCATCAGGTTGTGGCTGGCGATGGGCGCTTCAAACATGTTGCGATGCCCCGGCGCAAGCGCGCCATGCAGATAGCCGCCATCGGTGATCACCCAGGGCTCGTTAAGCGTCACCCATTTCTTTACGCGCCCATCGAGCCGTTCGAAAAGCACGCGGCCGTAATCGGCGAACCAGTCAGCGATGTCGCGATTGAGCCAGCCGCCGCGATCGTCGAGCGCCACCGGTAGATCCCAGTGATAAAGCGTGCACAGCGGCTCGATACCGTTGGCAAGCAGCGTATCGACCAGCCGCTCGTAGAAGCCGAGCCCCGCCTCGTTCACGCGACCCGTCCCCTCGGGCAACACCCGGCCCCAGGCGACCGAAAAGCGATAGGCCCGAAGCCCCAGTTCCTTCATCAGCGCGACATCTGACTCCATGCGATTGTAATGATCGCACGCAACATCGCCGGTATCACCTTTGGCCGCCATCAGACGCGGATCGTGGCTAAAACGCTGCCAGATGCTTGCACCTGCGCCATCAGCCAGCGGCGAACCTTCGATTTGATAAGCAGCGGTAGCGCATCCCCATAGGAAATCGGCAGGGAAAGGCGTTTTGGTCATAACGGGTCCTTTTATTCTAGCCGCACGGCCGCTCGTGCTGCTTTCCGAGCAGCAAGAGATCCGGGAGGGATTGCCACAAGCGGCGATCTATTAGCTGTGATTGGTGACGGGAGATATTGTCCATCGTTGGAACGATGCGCTTTTGAAGGACGATCAGCGACCACCCGGCGTTGTCCAGCGCACTGCAACCACGATGCATCAATTGCAACAGATCGGTCATTGCGCAGCTTCAATCCGGATCGATTTGCCGGTCGCTTGGAGAGTTAGTACGCCTTTATCCAAAGCCATGCGCTTGCCATCAACCAGCGCGAACGCTGGCGCGGTCCGCCAAGGCCAGGGCAGGACGAACCCGCCCGGCGGTCGTGCAGTGCCGGCAATCGTCACGATGAATGTCTTGGCTGTGGCGCGCAGCGTCAGATCGAGCGCACCGTGTGGCGTGCGCAGGCCGCGCACCGACGATCCCGGTCCGGAAAGATACGCGTCTGACAATCCGGCGCCGAGCACCAGCGCACCATCGTCGAGGCGTTCGTATGCAAACATGTCGAGTGCTGCACGGATGAAGTCGGACGAAATCCACGCATGCGGCATATCGCCGATAAATCGCACTTCGCGCGCATCCTTGCCGACCACTTCAGCCCAGCCATTCCATGCGCCGGGGCGGCGGTCGGCAAAGAAAAAATCGAGCATCGGATCAACACGCTCGCGCTTGCCCAGGCGGATCATCGCCGAAACGTTGCGCAGCTCATACGGCGTGTAATCTGTCCATGTTTTTTGGCCGTCGCGCCGCGCGAGAAACTCACGCCAATAGCGATCGAACGTGTTTGCAAGCAATTTGGGGTCGAGCCGTGCTTGCTCGCCGGCAGGATCGAGGCCCACGGTCGTCGAGGTCGCGTCAAAATCACCCAGACTTGTTGCGCCGGGGATAAAGTCGATCTTCCAGTGCTTCGCCGAAGCCTTGATCGCGCGATGAAGATCGATCTGGAATGATCTCAGGTTCGAGGCAATTTCATGCGCTTCGGGTTTGCCCAGCACTTCAGCCGCAAATGCAGCATCCTTATATCCCCGCAACGCCCAGAAATCGTCCCACAGGCTGTATTGCGGCTTGGCCGAATAGCCCTCGTGGCTGATCGAAGGCGGCATAAGACCACGCAGGTGGTCGGGCGTGCCGGACCTGGACGTTTCCTTGCGCAGCATTTCCATATAGCGCTCGGCACCGAGGATTGCGGGCCAGTGTTTGGCGAGCCGCGTTTTGTCGCCGGTGTAGCGATAGAGCTGTGTAGCAAGGAAAATGTATTCGCCGTGACTATCGTTCTCGGGCACTGGATCAGCACCCTTGAAATCGACGCAGCAAGGCACTTTTCCGCTTGGAAAGATAAAGGGCGTGTACCAGTCGGCGTAGGCTGCGACGATGTCGGGCTGGCCGAGCCGCAAGAGCCCTTCGGAAATCATAGCGCCATCGCGGATCCACGAGCGAGCATAGCTGCGCGTGCCAGGGCGAAGCATCGGGCCGTCGCGGCTCATCAGGATATGGGCAAGGCTGCTGCGGATCGTATTGGCAAGTGCCTGTTTTGCCGGTGGGACAGTGATGGCGACACGGTCAAGCCTCTCGCGCCAATATGCCACCGTTGCGGTTTCGGCGTCGTCAAACGCCGTAGAGCTTGCGACGGGAGCGTAGCGCTCTCCAGGCGTGGATGCAGCCAAAAGGATCGTTCGCGATTGGCCGGGCGCAAGTTCAAGGTCGTAGCGCAGTGTTCCTGAGGCAAGGCCGGTTTCGTCCGTGACTGCCTGCGATGAAATGCCACGCGATAACGTGCCATCGGTATCGAAGCGCGCGATTGTTACCATATCGGGTACTGCCAACGGCTGAATGACTGTCACCGGCGCGCCTTTGTCACTCGCGCCAGTCGCCGTTAGCGCGCCGCCCTGCCAGCGCATTGCGCCGATCTCGCTTACGCCGCCCCGCTGGCTCAAGAACTGGGCTGGCGGGTTGACCTGAAACGGTCGTGCGGCGAGCAGCAAATTTGCGTTGAGCGGTTTGCTGCCGCGATTGGTGAATGTGTAGCGGATCATGATCCGACCTTGCGGGATTGCAGGATCGGCAAAGGCGCGCGTCTCGAGTGTCCAGCCGGGTGCCGCCCATGTAACTGCCGGAATCGGCAAGTACCCGTCGGTTAAGCTCTGCGTAGACGTGACATCGGCCCAACTGAAGCGTTTACTTCCGATTTCAACGAACGGCTCGATCGAAAAGCTCCCCTTGCCCAGCTCGACTGCGCCATCCTCGCCGATCAGTCCCGATGCCGCGCCGCCATCTGTGCCGATCAGCGTCCAGTAACTTTGCTCACCAGAAAAACCGCGCGGATAGGTTCCACGCGGTGCGGCCTTGGCAAGCGAAGCAATGAAGGCATTGGGCGAAGCGGCCCAATCGAGCGGTTTGACGTCGATTTCGGCGAGCCGTGCCCGTGCCGAGGGAACGACGCGCAGATAGCGTGCTTCGGTTTCGGGCAAGGCAAGCGGATCGTCGCCGCCAACACTGCTCGTTACGCGGCGGCGCACATCCCATTGCTTTGCGTCGCTCGACGTTTCGATACGATAGTCGGGCACCGCGCCCTGCCAGCGCAGCACTATGCCACCGAGCTCCTTCGCGCCGCCAAAATCGATCGTTAGCGGACTGTCCCCGACCCACGCAGTGCCGAGTTTTCCGTCTAGCGCCAGCTGCGCGTTGCCGCTGCTCGCTGACAGTCGTGGTGCAGGCAAGGCGGCGGCAACATCGGGCAAGTCGGTCAGTTCGAGCTGGTCGATATCAAGACTACCTTTGCCGCCGTCACGTCCGCGGCTGACAACAAATTCAATCGACGCGGCCTGTCGCAGCGCCTTGTCGGTGGCCGGACCCCAAGCGAACTGGACGTCGCGCTTGCGGAACGTCAGTTTCTGCCAACCAGTCTTCAAGCGGATATCGGGGCGTGACACCCACCAGACATTGTCGCCGCTTGCGTCAACCAGCTTGAATTCGAAATTGTTAACCCCGCCGCTCCAGCGCACCCAGACGCTGATCGCGTAATTGTCGGGCAGCGCGAGCGCGAGCGGGCGGCGAACATAAGCGTAACCCGAGACCTTTGCGAAATCCCAGTCGAGGCGCAGCGCTTTGCCGTCATGGCCGGGGACCGTCGATGCAACTGATGCAACGCCGTCAGAAGATTTGGCTTGCCACGGTGCGACGTTCTCCATCGCATCAAGCGTTTGTGCGTTGTCTGTGGGCACAGCCGCTGTGGCGAGCAATGCGAGCAAGCCAAGCGCATTCATCCCTTCACGCTTCCGGCAAGAAGACCCGAAATATAATAGCGTTGCAGCGCAACGAACAGAATCAACACAGGCAGCAGGGTGACGACGCTGCCTGCCATCATCAATTCAAAATCCTGGACATGTTCGCGGCTGAGATTGGCAAGCGCGACCGGCAGCGTTGCTTTATCACCGTCGTTGAGGATGATCAGCGGCCAGAGGAAATCGCTCCAGCTTCCCAAAAAACTGAACGTCGCCAGCGTCACGAGGATCGGTCCAAGCGATGGCAGCACAATGACGCGGAAGATGTGGAATTCGCCTGCCCCGTCGATCCGCGCCGCTTCAAGCATTTCATCGGGAATGGCGAGTGCATATTGGCGGACCAGGAAGATGCCGAACACAGTCGCGATCGACGGAATCAGCACGCCGCCGAACGAATTGACCAGACCCATTTCCTTGCAAATCAGGAACAGCGGGATCATCGCAACCTGCGACGGGATCACAAGCGCGGTCAGCAGAAACTGGAAAATCCGGTCGCGCCCGGCAAACTTGAGCTTTGCAAAGGCATAACCAGCCATGACGTTGAACGTCAGCGATAACAGCGTCGCCAGGCACGCCAGCAGAAGCGAATTGGCGAAATAGCGCGCCATGTCAGTTGAGCCGAACAGTTGAACATAGTTGGCGACAGTCGGTTTGACGGGGATCAATGGCGGTGGAAAATGTGCCGCTTCGCCCGGCTGCATCACAGACACTGCGATCATCCAGACAAGCGGCGCAATCGCAAACAGGCCCAGCACCCACATCAGCGCGTTGGTGAGGAAACCGCCGCGCTTCACTGTTCGCTCCAGCGTTGCGACAGCTTCAGTTGCACGATGGTGATCGCGAACAGGATCAGGAAGAGCACGAACGCAACCGACGTGGCAAACCCGAGGTTCCACCATTTGAAGCCCTGTTCGAACATGAAATAGAGCACCGAGACAGTGCTTTCGACCGGCCCGCCCTGCGTCATGACATAGGGTTCGGCAAAGAGCTGGAAATAGCCTGCCATGGTGAGGATCGACACGACCAGCATGACCGGCGCGAGCGCGGGCAAAGTGACATGGCGGAACTGTGCCCAGCGCCCGGCGCCGTCTATTTGCGCTGCTTCATACAGATCTTCGGGGATCGTCTGCAGCCCGGCGAGCAGGATGATCATGTTATAGCCGAAATTCTTCCACACGGCGAAGATCACGATGGCGGGCATCGCCCAGTTCGGATCGCCCAGCCAGTCGACCGGATCGATGCCGATGCCGCCAAGCCCCCAGTTGATAAGCCCGTATTTGGTATGCAGCAGATAGCGCCAGATCACGGCAACCGCGACGAGCGTGGTGACCACAGGGGCGAAATAGAGCGTGCGGAACAGCCCCTTGAAGCGCGCGAGTTTCGAATTGATCAGCAGCGCTGCGCCAAGCGATAACGCAATCGACAACGGCACTCCGAGGAGGACGAAGTAGAGCGTATTGCCCAGCGCTTTCCAGAACAACGGTGTTTGCAACAGTGTGATATAGTTATCGAGCCCGACGAAGCGCAGATTGCGGATGTCGGCCAGCGAATAGATGTCGAAATCGGTGAAGCTCAGCAGCAGCGCCGCCACAACCGGCAGGAAGAAAAACAGCCCAAGCGCGACAAGCGCGGGAGCAACAAATGCCCAGGCAGCGGTGTCGCGCTTCATCGCGTCGAGCCTTGCGCCAGCATCCAGCGCCGTTTGGCGAGAATTGCATCAGCGCGCGCATCCATTTCAGCGGCTGCCTGATCGACAGTCAGGCGTCCATGGGCGGCGGCTTCGGCAACGAGGCGGATCTCGGTTGCAATCCGTTCCCATTCAGGCACTTTCGGTGTTGGCTTGGCACGCAACAATTGTTCGGCAAAAGCGCGCGAATAAGGATCGTCACGCAGTGACGGCGCAGTCCAGGCGCTGCGACGCGGCGGCAGATCGCCGGTCAGTGCATGGAACTTTACCTGAACCGCCGGACGCGACAGATATTCGATCAGCTTCCAGCCCGCGGCCTGCTTGGTCGACGTGTTGAACAGCACAAGGCTCGATCCGCCGGCATTTGAGCTGCCGGGGCCGTCGGGGCCGGGCATCGGCGCCGTCATCCAGATGCTTTGTCGGTCAGCCGGAAGGCGACGCTGAAACTCCCCGATCTGCCACGGCCCGGTAATATAGAAGCTGAAAAAGCCGCGATCGAACTCGTCCCACACATTTGCAATTTCGGTGTTTGCCGCGACCGGCGCGAGCTTCTCGCGCATGATATCGAGATAGAAGGTCAGCGCACGTTTGAACCCCGGTCCTCGGAAGTTGCCATAGCGTCCGCCATCGCGCAGCATTTCATCCGGCTGGTTGAGGCCAAGGACGACCAGCGGCTCATATTCGTTAAGCGGCAGGAACGTCGCGTAGGACTTTTCGCCGACGATGCGCTTGATCGCAATCATCTGCGCGCGCCATTCGACCCAGCTTGTCGGGGGACCGTCAAACCCCGCCTGCTTCACCAGATCGCGGCGATAGAACAGCAGCCGCGTATCGACATACCACGGGATACCATAGAGCTTATCGGTGACGATGTTGGAATCCCATACACCGGGGAAATAATCGGCACGGTCGATCGCCGGAGTCGCTGCGACCTGCGCGTCAAGCGGCACGAGCGCCCCCAGAGCGACGAATTCGGGGACCCAGCTGTTCCCGAGCTGCGCCATATCGGGCATCGCATCGCCGGCAAACGCAGTCAGCAGCTTTTCGTGTGCTGCCGTGAAAGGGAGTTGCTGAACGCGCACCTTGATATCGGGATTTTCCTTTTCGAAGGCCGGGATCAGTTCGCCGATCACTTCGCCTTCGCGGCCCATGGCCCAGATTTCGAGCGTGGTCTTGGTGGACGCGGGCGCGCAACTCCCTAATGCCAGCGACGCGGCAAGACCAAGAAGTGCAACAGCCTTCACCCGAGCCAACCGCCTGTGAACCCGGCGCGCTCCAGCCCGCGCCGGATATGCGGATTCTTGCGCATTGTTGCCCAGATCATCCCAGTGCGCCAATTCTCGATTCCGGCGATGATCGGTCCCTGATCGATGCCGAGGTAATCGCCGGCAACCCAGCCAATCCCGGGCACAATCTTGCCATGTTTCAGCGGCGCGGTCGTATCCGTCAGCGTCGGATTGAACGAGTCGAGAAAGCCGTATTTCTGGTAGAGGTTCGGACCGTAGCGCGCGCGCATTTCCACGATCGCCGAGATCGAAATTTCGGGTGTAAACGCAATGGACGATGCCGCCGCCGTCGGCGCAATCGTGCCATCGTCACGGTCGCCGGGGCCGCGCGCAGAATAGCTGAAATATTCACGCGTGCGCCCACCGGTCTCGAGGATGAAGTCGCCCGGCCCATCACACGCCGTCAATCCCCATATGTTGGGGCCATAGCCCGCAAACTGACCGGGATTAGCGATCGCATAATCGCGCTGGGCCAGCGTCGCGCGACGGCTGTTTTCGAAATAGTCGATGCCCTTGGCGCGCATATAGGGATCACGGATGCCGCGGAAATCGACCCAGACATGACTGTATTGGTGCCCAAATAGCGGCGGAAAGCGAAGATGCGGGCGGGGCCCTTTGGCATCCCAGACGGCGTCGAAACGCGCGCTCCACGCGGCCCACGTCGCGGGGGGAACGGCGTGCGTCGGCGATCCGATGGCCAGCAGATAGAGCAGCAGACTTTCATTATACTGGTTCCAGTCATGCGGGATGAAGCCGCTTTCGGGTGACCAGCCCATCGAAATCAGCGGCGCGCGCGGCCTGATCCAAGTCCAATCGACGGCAGCATAAAGCTGGTCGGCAAGCGCGCGGATGCGGCGTTCGCCGGGATGGTCGCGGTCAAACCAGCTTTGCGCAAACAGCGCGCCGCCCAGCAGCAATGTTGTGTCGATTGTGGATAATTCGGTTGTGCCAAACCGATGACCAGTCTTCATGTCGAGAAAGTGGT
>JAYUQI010000099.1:0-4109 GCA_043756805.1 Sphingomonas sp. | reverse complement strand
GTCGTCCATGCGGCCGCCCTATGCCAGTCGGCGTTCGATGGCGTCCCAGATCATGCCTGCGGTGTCGGTCCCGTTGAACCCGTCGATGGCAACGATGCCGGTCGGCGAAGTGACGTTGATTTCGGTCAGCCATTCGCCGCCGATGACATCGATGCCGACGAACAGCAGCCCGCGTTTTTTGAGTTCGGGGCCGAGCGCTTCGCAGATTTCGCGTTCGCGCACCGTGAGGTCGGTTTTTGCTGCTTTGCCACCGACGGCGAGGTTCGAGCGGATTTCGCCTTCACCGGGAATGCGGTTGACCGCACCCGCGACAACACCGTCGACGAGCACGATGCGCTTATCGCCTGCCGCGACGCTGGGCAGAAAGGCCTGAACCATGTGCGGTTCGACATAGGCGGTGTTGAAAACTTCCATCAGCGAGGACAGGTTTGCGCCGTCGCTGTCGATCTTGAAGATCGCCTTGCCGCCATTGCCGTGGAGCGGCTTGACGACAATCTGGCCATGCTTGGCGAGGAAGGCGCGGGCATCGTTCACCGAGCGGGTGATCATCGTCGGCGGCATGAAGCGCGCATAATCGAGCACGAATAGTTTTTCGGGCGCGTTGCGGACGCTGGCCGGATCGTTGACCACAAGCGTCTCGCCGCGGATTCGCTCAAGCAAGTGCGTCGCGGTGATGTAGCTGAGGTCGAAGGGTGGATCCTGTCGCATCAGCACGACATCGATGTCACGGCCGAGATCAAGGATGACGGGATCGCCGAAGCGATAATGGTCGCCTTTGACATGCTGGACGGTCACGGGATGCGCATGGGCATAAAGCCGTCCGCCGTCCCACGTCAGCCCGCCGACGTCATAATGCCAAAGCGATATGCCGCGCTCCTGCGCCTTCAGCATCAAGGCAAAACTCGAATCGCCGCCGATATTCAGCGTCGGCATCGGGTCCATCTGGAATGCGGCGCGCAGGGTCATGCCGCTGCTTTGTCAGCCATGCCAGACGTTGACAAGGTGGCGGGGCAGCGCACGCGGGGCAAGGAGGATGACATCGATGCTGATGTCTTCGCCGTTGGTCGCAAAACGGGGGGCGAGGATTTCGGCAGCAGCCGCGACACGGCGCAGGCGGTAATCGTCGATGGCATGGTCGAGTTCGGCGGACGTGGCGCGCGTTTTGACTTCGACAAAGGCGATGAGGTTGCCGCGCTTGGCTACAAGATCGACTTCACCGGCAGGGGTGCGGACGCGCTCGGCGAGGATACGCCAGCCCTTCATGCGCAGCCACAACGCGGCATAGGCTTCGCCCTTGCGACCGCGCGCTTCGGCGGCTTCTCTCCCCTCCCGCGAGCGGGAGGAGCCGGGGGAGGGACGCTTCATGCTTTCAGGGCCATGGCGCGCGCATAAAGAGCGCGGCGGTCGATATGGAGTTTTTTGGCGACTTCGCTGGCGGCCTGACTGGGCGAAAGGCGCGTGAGAGCTTCGGCCAAGGCGGCATCGGCATGATCTTCGGTTGCGGCTTCGGGCGGAGAAGGTGGTGCGACGACGACAACGATTTCACCTTTGGGCGGCGCATCCTTGTAGCGCGCAGCAAGATCGTTCAGCGAGCCCGTGACGCATTCTTCGTAAAGTTTGCTTAGTTCGCGGGCGACAGCGGCGTCGCGATTGCCGAGGCCGTGGGCGAGCGTGACGAGACTGGCGGCAAGGCGCGGTCCCGATTCGTAGAAAACCAGCGTGGCGCGGATGCCCGAGATTTCGGCGATGGCTTCGGCGCGGGCTTTTGCCTTGGCGGGCAGGAAGCCGACGAAGAGAAAGCGGTCGGTTGGCAGGCCTGCCAGCGTCAGGGCTGCGATGGCCGCACTGGGACCGGGGATCGTGACGACCCGAACCCCCGCCGCGCGGGCATCGCGCACGAGTTTGTAGCCCGGATCGGAAATGAGTGGCGTGCCGGCATCGGACACTAATGCCACGGATTCGGTTGCCATCCGCGCGATCAGCGCCGGACGGACGCCTTCGCCGCTATGGTCATGATAGGCGACCATTGGTCGTTTGACGCCGATGTGGCGGAGCAGCTTTGCGGTCACGCGGCTGTCCTCGACCGCGATGACATCGGCCGCGGTGAGCGTGGCGGCTGCACGGGGCGACAGATCACCAAGATTGCCGATTGGGGTGGCAACGATGTAAAGACCGGGACTCAGGGTTAGCGTCATAGGAACATGGTCATGGCAGAGGCAGTCGTAACGCGGCAAGGGGTGCGCGTCGTGCGCTGTGCAGCATTAGCGCTTTTAGCGCTGGTCGCCGGGTGCTCGGTCGTTCCCAAGGGGCCGCCCAGGACGGTTACGGGACCGCCGGTGAGCACCCCCGATCCCATCACGCCGTCGCTGCCGACCGATACCGAGCGGAATCGGGTTGCGCTGCTGGTGCCGCTGACCGGCCCCAATGCCGGTGTCGGCACGTCGATTTCGAATGCAGCCAATATGGCCGTGCTCGATACCGGCGGCGCGAAGATCCGCGTGACCATTTACGATACGGCACCGGGGGCCGCAGCCGCAGCACAGCGGGCGCTTGCCGAGGGAAACCGCCTGATCCTCGGGCCGTTGCTGGCCGACGATGTCCGCGCGGTGACACCGATTGCGCGGGCAGCGCGCGTGCCGGTGATTTCATTTTCGAACGACATCGGCGTGGCGGGCAACGGTGCCTATGTCATGGGCTATACACCCGCCCAGTCGATCGAGCGTGTTGTCGGCTATGCGCGGTCGAAGGGACTGACGAAATTTGCGGGCCTGATCCCGGGCGGGCTTTATGGCCAGCGCGCGTCGACGGCGTTTTTGCGCTCGGTCGAATCAAGCGGTGGCCAGGTTGTGTCGATGCAGAATTTCGATCGCAGCGCCGGATCGATCACGGCCGCGATCACACGGCTCAATCAAACGTCGCCCTATGAGGCAATCCTGATTGCCGATTCGGGCCGCACAGCCGTTCAGGCGGTGCCGATCATTCGCGCAAAGGGGGGTGCGTCGGCGAAAATATTGGGGACCGAGCTGTGGAATACCGAAGGCGCACTGGCGGCGTCACCCGCGCTGCGCGGCGCGTGGTTCGCGAGTGTGTCTGACGGGCTGTATAACCAGCTTGCGACCAAATACCGGGGCCGGTTCGGCAAGTCGCCCTATCGGCTGGCGAGCCTTGGCTATGATGCGGTTTTGCTGGTGACGCGCATCGCGGGTGACTGGCGACCGGGGACAGCTTTTCCGGCGGCACGGCTGACCGATGCGGGCGGCTTTACCGGGATCGACGGTGCGTTCCGCTTTGGGCGCGACGGGATTATCGAGCGGGCGTTAGAAGTTCAGCAGGCGGGAACGGGGGGATCGACCGTGGTGTCGCCCGCGCCGCAAGGCTTTGGTAACTAGGCGACGATTTCGGGCAGGATTGAATCCAGAAGGGGCATGCCCCGTTCGGTGATGGTCAGTTGATCGTCGCGGTGCGTCAGCAAGTCGAGTGCGCTCAAGCGTTTTATCGCGTCGAGATCAACGGGATGGGCTATCCCGCTGGTCTGGCGGATCTTCGACAAATCAACGCCCTCCCGCAGGCGCAGACCCATTAACAACGCTTCGGTTGCGCGCTCGCTGCCCGAAAGCGGTGTTTCGCTTTGCAGGCCGTGGCCGTTGCGGGCGACGGCACTGATCCAGTTTTCGGGTTTTTTGTGGCGGACAGTGGCCAGTCCATCGCGTCGCCCATGCGCGCCCGGACCGACGCCGACATAATCATTATAGCGCCAATACGTCAGATTGTGGCGACTTTCCGCGCCGGGGCGCGCGTGGTTTGAAATCTCGTACGCCGGAAGGCCGCGCGCCGCTGTTGTCGCCCGTGTCGCTTCGAACAAATCAGCGGCGGTGTCATTGTCGAGCGGCGCGAGCTTGCCCTGCTGGACCAGCGTTGCAAAGCGGGTGCCGGGTTCGATTGTCAGTTGATAGAGCGAGAGATGTTCGGTGCCGAAACCAAGCGCGCGATCCAGTTCTGCCGCCCACTCTTCCGGCGATTGACCGGGCCGGGCATAGATCAGATCGAAGCTGACGCGCGAAAAATGGCGTTGCGCTGTGGCAAGTGCCGCAAGCCCCTCATCGACAGTG
>JAYUQI010000098.1:0-4123 GCA_043756805.1 Sphingomonas sp. | reverse complement strand
CATAAGCGAACGTCACGAAGGCGCAGCGCACTGCCAGCCGCCACAGCAGGATCATGCCACTGATCGACAGCAGAAAATCAAGCGACGCTGTCGTAGCGGGCCTTGCCGTCCCAAACATCCAGTGCGCCGCCCACAACCCGCTGGTCAGCACAAGCGCGGCATAGCCCGCCAGCAGTACGACAGCTCCGATCAGCGCGCGCCGGTCGTGCAGGCGCATCCAGACCTCGGCCCAGCCGCCCTGCCAGCCGAGCCTGTCCCATCCGGCGAGCGCAATACCGGTAATCCAGCGCGATTTCTGGCGCACGGCGGCATCAAGCGTCGCCGGAAAATGCGCGCGGACGCCCACCATCGAATGGCGGCCTGCGCCCGGCAAACGAACAAAAGCGCCGCGCCCGCCGAACGATGCCAGCCGCAGTCCGATCTCATAATCCTCGGTCAGGCTGTCGCGATCAAACGGTTCGCCCCCGCGCTGCGCCGCGACCCGCGCCAGCAAATCGCGTGAAAACGCACAGCCAACACCCGCCGCCGGAATTGCCGCGCCAATCGCTTCGCGGACGACAATCGTCTTGCCATGCGCTTCGGCAAATTCGTCGCTGTAGTGCCCACTGATCCAGCGCGACTGGCTGTCCGCCAGTGGCAGAACCGGAAGCTGCACAAGCGCAAAGCGTTCGATCAGCGTGTCGAAAACGCGAAGTTCCGCCGAATGAACAATGTCTTCAGCGTCGTGCAGCACGACGGCTTTCGCGCGAAAACCGTCAACGGCTTCATCGTGAAGGAGCGCGTGCCAGAGCGTATTCAGGCAATCGGCCTTGGTGGTCGGCCCCGGTCGTTCACCGACCACCAGCCGAACATAGGGCGATCCAACTGCCCTTACCGCAGCAACCGTCGCGCGGTCGTTGGGATAGCAGCCAACATAAATCCGGTAGTTGTCATGATCGAACGCCTTCAACGCATGATCAAGCATCCGACCGATCACGGCCGATTCATCCCACGCCGCAATAAAGACGATAATCCGGCCCGGTGACTCCGGCTTCGCTAACGTGCCTGCATTGGCACGGCAGTGAAAAGGATAAACGAAGACGCGACGCCACAAGGATCGGACAATCCAGATCATATCGACGATCAGATCATCGACGCCGCCGACAATAAAACCGATCACGGCAAATAATGTCAGCTCATAAACGGCAACGCTCAGCAGATGATCCAAGACCCGCGCCCCCGCGACGTCGAAAGAAGGCAGGATCGTTTCGCTTTACAAACGAGTCAACCGATTCGGTCGATTCTGCTGTATTCAACTGGATATTATAGTAACGATACCGCCGAGCTGCCGTGAAAGCATGGCAATCCAATCGGGATGTTTATCAATAACTGACGCGACTGCAGACGTTGTCAATATTTCGGTCGCGCCAATTTGCCCTGATCGCTGGACTTGGCGAATCAGGGCGCGCGCCGCTGCGGCCATGCGGTCATGATTGATGATTTCGCATAGCGAAGCGCGCACGCGCGGACGGATGATTTGCAAAAAGCCAAAACCATTGACTGCTGTTCGTTCGAAGGGCTGCGGGAGCGCGGCGTCAAACGCCGCAGCGATGGCCAGCCTTTCGGATTTGCCCGATACCGTCGGCAGGTCGATGCCGATATTACCTGCCAGCCCAAAACGCCGGATCGCCTGCGCCGCCGCATTGGCACCCGTCATCGCCAGCGTTCCCGCGTCACTCGAGCCATCAACATCGATCAGCGTCATTGCCGGGGTCAGGGACAGGCGCAACTGGCCCTCGGGGAAGTCACAGATCAAGCGGCCTGCCGCCTCAAGACATTCGCTCCACCCGGCCTGTTCGAACAAATCCGGATCATGCGGCCCGACAATTCGATGCGGCCCGATCCGCGTCGCGAGAGCCGGCCCCAAACATGGCACCGCATCGCTGAAGCGCCCTTTGGCACGCTTCAGCGCACCGGGCTCGGGAATGACTTCGCGTGTGATTTCGACTCGAACCGCCGCACCTTCGCTGACTTTGAATAATGGCTCGATGAGAACCTCAGTGCCACAGCCGAGCGTGGCAACGCCGCGCCGACCGGGGATCAGGATCGATGTCAGCCGCGCGTCAGCAACGGTTCCGGCGCGCAAACCCGGCAGTTCGATCTGCGTTTCGATGATCGCGCCATCCTCGACCAGGATCGCGCGGTTTTCGCCGATCCCGGCTTCGTAAAGCCACTCAGCCAATGCCGGCGCTCAGCAGCAGGTTGCGCGTTTCGAACAGCGGCAAACCGACAACGCCCGAATGGCTGCCCGAAATAAAGCGCACAAACGCTTCGGCGCGACCCTGAATGGCATAGCCGCCGGCTTTTCCCTGCCACTCCCCTGACGCGATATAGCCATCGATTTCAGCAGCAGTCAGCGGTTTGAACGTCACAATCGTGTCCGACAAGCGATGCCGCACTGTGCCGTCCGCAATCAAAGTGACCGCAGTCAGAACATGATGCCGACGGCCTGAGAGCAGCTTGAGGCAGTGGCGCGCTTGCACTTCGTCCTCCGCCTTGGGCAAAATGCGGCGACCGACCGTAACAATGGTATCCGCGGCAAGAACAAGAGCATCCGAATGCCGCGCGGCCACGACAGCGGCCTTAGCGGCGGCGAGGCGCGTGACATGACGCCGGGGGTGTTCACCGGGCAGGTCAGCCTCGTCAATGTCGGCAGGATCAACCGTATCGGGCACAATCCCGATCTGCGCGAGCAAATCGAGACGGCGTGGGCTGGCAGAAGCAAGGATCAGGCGCGGCACGGGCTGCGTCTATTTAAACCGGTAGTTAATCCGGCCCTTGGTCAGGTCATATGGCGAAACTTCGACGAGGACTTCGTCACCAACCAGAACACGGATACGATTTTTCCGCATTTTGCCAGCCGTGTGGCCGAGCACTTCGTGGTCGTTCTCGAGCTTCACACGGAACATAGCGTTAGGCAGCAGTTCAACCACCTGCCCGCGCATTTCGAGTGTTTCTTCCTTGGCCATGCAGCCCTTTTCAAATCTAAAGTGTCATAAAGTTGTCGCCCCTTAGCGAAAGCGACGCGCAAAGGGAAGCGAGTCGGCACGCCTCCATTCGAGCGAACCTTTCTGAACGCTGACAGCGCAGTTAAGGAACGGCTCACCGCCATAACGGCACAACGTATCGTATGGGCACCGGCAGCACTTTCGCAGCATGGCCCCGCGAGGATTATGATGATGCGTCTCCGCTTATTGATGGCCACGTTGCTGGCTGGAACAATGATAACCCCCGTGCTTGCGCAGGATCAGGACGAGCGCATGGAGCGACGCGACCGCGGCGACATATCGCGCGGCACAATTCAGGATCGCGGCACGATGCGCGGACCGCCCGAGCGCACCGAACGCGCGCAACCGCAGCCTCGGGACGAACAGCAGGTCCAGGTTCGCGAAGCGCCCGCTGCAACGACTGCCACACAGGCTTCCGAACCAAATAATCGCGGGTGGCGCGGCGACTGGCAGCGCCGGGTGGGAGAAGTCACCAGCACACCGACACCACCGCCGGTAAACCAACAAGCGCCTGCCGACGGCAACCGCAACTGGCGCGGTAATGACCGTAACAATGGCGGTGGGTGGAATCGCAATGAACCGCGCACACCGCCGGTAACGGGTAATAACGACTGGCGGCGCGGCGACCGTGATCGTGACGGCACACCGAACTGGCGCGACCGGGACCGCGATAATGACGGCATCCGCAACAACCGCGACTGGGATCGGAACAACAACGGTCGCGTTGATGGCCGGTGGGATCGCGACCGCAACGGCACTGTCGACCGGCGCTGGGACCAGAACCGCGACGGCGTCCGCGATAATCGTGACGGGCGCAACTGGAACAATAACAACCAGCGTTGGGGCAACCAGAACTGGAACAGCAACCAGCGCTGGAACCGCGAATGGCGCAACGACCGCCGCTATGACTGGCAGCGCCACCGCTATTCAAACCGCGATCTGTTTCGCCAGCCACGCTATTATTCGCCCTTCGGCTATAACAACAACTACCAGCGCTTCGGCATCGGGATTTACCTCGAGTCGATCCTGTTCGGCTCGCGCTATCGGATCAATGATCCGTGGCGCTATCGCCTTCC